>JAVEEE010000461.1 GCA_030840615.1 Frankiaceae bacterium
CGACGACCTTTACCCGCCGCCCAACATGGGCGAGTTCGCCATTCGCCTCCTCGACGAGTTCGAACTCGAGTGTCCGCACGCAGTGGGTCCGGACATCGGCGTGGCCACGCTCTTGTTCGCGGTTGCGTCGAATCCAGACCGCTTCCGAAGCCTCGTCGTCGGGAGCGGCAGCGCGTCGGTGCCACTTCAGCTCGGCGTCGAGCTGAAGCAATTCGTCGAGGCCCCGGACGTCGAGTTCCTACGAGGCGCAGACCCGCGCGAGCTCGTGAACACGGTTTTGAACTACCTCGAGCGATACGAGCTTCCAGAAGCAACCCGCGAGGACTACCTCACCGCCTACCTCGGTGACCGCTTCATCGACTCGCTCAAGTTCGTGCGCGCGTACAACGACGAGTTGCCGGTCCTGGCTGGGCTGCTGCCGGACATCCGAACGCCCGTCCAGATCATCCACGGCGATCACGACCCGGCAGTGCTGCCGGTCAACGCCGAGTTCCTTCACGAGCGTCTGCCACACAGCAAGCTCGACTTCGTCGACGCGGGGCACTTCGCCTACGAGGACCGCGCCGAGGAGTACGCGGAGCTCATCCTCGCGTGGTGGAACGGCGGCTACGAACAGGTGTGACCGGCCGCGCCTGGGACGACCACCGGCGATCTGCCGAGTAGCAATCCCGACATATGACCCACAAACACCGAGGAGCCCGAATGTCCGCTACAGGAACGGTTGCGACATACGTAGACGCTGAGAACCAGGTGCTCGGCGCGTCCAATGGAATCGACTACGCCTACCGGATCACCGGCGCTCCAGATGCAACCCCACTTGTACTGCTGCAGCACTTTCGCGGCAACCTCGACAACTGGGATCCCGCGCTCATCGATGCGCTCGCCAGCGGCCGCAGGGTCATCACCTTCGACAACCGCGGCGTCGCCGCCTCAAGCGGGGCGACGCCGAGCACGATCGCGCAGATGGCGCTCGATGCGATCGACTTCATCGACGGGCTGGACGTCGGAGAAGTCGATCTGCTCGGCTTCTCGATCGGCAGCTTCGTCGCCCAGGAGATCGCCCTCGTACGCCCATCGCTGGTGCGCAACGTAGTGCTCGCCTCCTCCGCTCCGCAGGGGGCGAGCGGAATGCACGGCTGGGCGCCTGAGGTGATCGACGCAATCGGCCAGCCGGAGCCGTCGGGCCCCGGCTACCTCAGCGTCTTCTTCGCTGCGTCGGAGACGAGTCAGGCGGCGGGAATGGAGGTCGCCGGCCGGTTCGGGGCGCGCACGGTCGACCGCGACGAAATCACCGGCTGGCAGACGCGGCTCGCCCAGTACGACGCGGTGTGCGCCTGGGGCCAGCCGAACCACTCACTGCTCGAGCGGGTCTCGGCGATCGACAAGCCGGTGTTCGTGGCCAACGGCGACAATGACCCCATGATCCCGCCGCGCTACTCCTACCTGCTGGCCGGGCTCATCCCCGGGGCCCGTCTGAAGATCTACCCAGACGCGGCCCACGGCTTCCTCTTCCAGCACCACGCCGAGTTCGCCGCCGACGTCGAGGCCTTCCTGGCCACAGCATGAGCGACATCGGATTGCCCGAGAAGTCCCTCAACGCTGCTCGACGCCGTTAGGCCGAGCGAGAGGCGAGGCGAATGAGAGTTGCGATCGCGGGAGCGCACGGTCAGGTCGCGACCCGCCTATCACACGCGCTCGTCGATCGCGGCGCCGAGGTCATCGGGCTGATCCGCAACCCACAACACGCTGAGGATCTGCGTTCGGCGGGTGTGTCACCAAGGGTCTGCGACCTCGAGCATGCGACCGTCGACCAAGTCGCGGCGGCGATCGGCGGAAGCGACGCGGTTGTCTTCGCGGCCGGGGCGGGTCCCGGTAGCGGAGCCGCACGAAAGCTGACAATCGACCGTGACGGTGCGATCAAGCTGCTCGATGGGTCAGCCAGCGACTCGTCCCACTACGTGATGCTGAGCGGGGTCGGCGCTGAGAACCCTCCGGACGGCAACGACGTCTTCAGCGTCTACTTGCGTGCCAAAGCCGAGGCCGATGCCGCCGTGATGGCCAGTGACCGCAACTGGACGATTGTCAGGCCCGGTGGACTGACGGATGAGTCAGGGACCGGTCGCGTGCGACTTGACTCCGCCCCGTTCCCTGGCGATATGCCTCGGGACGACCTGGCCGCTCTGCTTGCTGGACTGGTTGGCGACCCACGCGCCGCAAATCGCATTCTCTACGTCAACGGCGGTGATGAGCCGTTGGACAACGCGCTCGAGGCTGTACTTACGGCGTCGTCGTAAGCGCTCTGTGCTCGGTGTTGACCTCGCGCTGATCCGGGCGGGCACGTTCCGTGATTAGGCGCTCACCGTCTCCGCGATGCGCCGGAGGCCGCCGCTTTCACCGCATCCGTCGATCTGCCCACGGCGCAGAGAAGTTGCCCGTGTCCGACCTCACCTGACCATTCCTACTGCTGCAGCCCGACCAGTTCGTCGAGTCTTGATAGGAACAGCGTGAGGATCGGAGAGGTGTTCGACTTGCTGTAGCCCACAGCTATGTCGATCGTCGGTGTCTCGCCTTCCAGGGGACGGCTGACGACCGACGGCGGCAGCAGGTTCTTGGCGTAGGCGTGCATCAGCGCGACCCCGAGGGTCGATGCGACCAGAGACATGGCCATCGCCATGTTGTCGACGCCGTGATCCAGTTTGATGTCGAGCCCCGAGCGGCGGAGATAGTCCTCGGTGACGGCGCCCAGCACGGCGGCCTTGTTCGCCCCGCCGATGAACGTCTCGTCCACGAAGTCTTGCGGGCGCACTGCTGCGCGCGCGGTGAGGCGGTGGTCGCTCGGCATGAGGACGATGAGCGGCTCCCGGTCCACGACGTGATACTCGAGTTCGTAGCCCGGCTCGACGCGCAGGAAGGCCAGGTCCAGCCCGCCGCGGACGAGCGCTTCGGCGAGGTCCGGCGAGTAGTCGCTCGAGACCGTCACCTGGATGTCCTTTAGCTCGTCGTGTAGCACACGCATCGCGGGCGCTAGCCAGTTCATCTCGTGCCCGGTCTGGAAGCCGATGGCGAACGCCTTCCTTGCCGGCTGCGCCGCTCTGCGTGCCGCCTCGACCGCGGCATCGACCTGCATCAGCGCCATGCGGGCGTGATCGAGAAATGCATTGCCCGCGGCGGTCAGCTCGACGCCGCGCACGCTGCGCGAGAGAAGCTCGACCCCGACCTGAGATTCCAGATCACGGATTTGCCGACTCAGCGACGGCTGCGAGGTGTAGAGCCGTCGCTCGGCCGCCTCCGTCAGGCTGCCCGCCTCGGCGGCCGCGATGAAATATCGAAGATGTCGTAGCTCCATTGCGCTCCCCTGGCTGACAGCACTTACATGCCTGTGAGGCATGCCACCAGCCTACAAAGTCTTTTTCAAATCCACCCACATGTC
>JAVEEE010000268.1 GCA_030840615.1 Frankiaceae bacterium
TGCTGCGACGGCGTCCACGAGGGTCACGTCGCTGTCGTTGGCAAAGATGCGTTCCTCGCCCGTGGACGCTTCCACCGCGACGATGCGCAGTGCCTGTGGCGGCCAATCACGCGAAGGCAGGCGAGCCTCGATCACCTCGCGCCGCCGCCGCTCCGGGACGGTAGGTGCGGCGAGTGCATAGCGTCCGATCGCCGCGCGCATCTCGGTCGCCGTTGTCAGCCCTGCCAGCCGCGGTGCGATCTCGGCCATCATCTTCTCGCGGTCGAAGTCGACCGCAAGCTCGGTCGACTGCTCGGGTGGGAACACATGCGCGTCGTACAGCGTGCCGAGTGGCACGTTCGACGTGATCTGGGCCGCGACGGTCGCGCCGGCGGACGTGCCCACGAAGAGATCGGCGGCGAGCACGTCGACCCCGCGCTCGGCGAGCCCGAAGAGCAGACCCGTCTCCCAGGCGATGCCGGCAACGCCACCGCCGCCGAGAACCAGTGCTCGTTTGTCGTTGGCGGCCATCACAGCACCTTTCCCGCGATGTCTCGGACGGCACCGACCGCGTCACCGCGCGTCGGGAGCAGGAACACCGCGCGGTCGACACCCATCGAGGCGTAGTGCGCGAGCACGTCACGATCGGGCCGCACGAGATAGAGGGTCACCGGTGGCACCGGTTTGCCCGACTCCGCGGCGACGGCTGCGAGCGCGGCGAGGCGGTCGGCGAACTTCACCTTCGACGGCATCGGCATCCAGCCCCCGTCGTAGTCGACGGCGTGCTGCATGGCGAGCCGCCCGCCACCCCCGACCAGCACCGGCACCTTGGCCTGCACGGGCTTGGGCCACTGCCAGGACGGCTCGAGGCGGGCGTGCTTGCTGTCGTAGGACGCCTCGTCCTGGGTCCACAACGCCTGCATCAGCCTGACCCGATCGTGCAGGACCTCCCAGCGGTCCGCGAAGTCGACGCCGTGATGCGCGAGCTCTTCGACGTTCCACCCAGCGCCGACGCCCAGCAGCACCCGGCCACCGGAGAGCACGTCGAGCGACGACACCTCCTTGGCCAGCACGATCGGGTCACGTTCGACGACGAGGCAGACGCCGGTGCCGAGCCGGAGCCGCTCGGTGACGGCAGCGGCCGCCGTCAGCGCGACGAAGGGGTCGAGTGTCCTCGAGTACTCCTCCGGCAGCTCGGTCCCCATCGGGTAGGGCGTGGCCCGCGAGGTCGGGATGTGGGTGTGCTCGGCGACGAACAGCGACTCGAAGCCGGCGTCCTCGGCCGCGCGAGCGACGTCGCGGACGTCGCTGGTCAGGTCGGTCGCGAACAGCGCGACACCAAGGTGCATCTAGTCGAACATGACGACTTGGCGGATGACGTCGCCGGCGGCAAGAGCGCCGAAAGCGTCATTGATGTCGTCGATGGCCAGACGCCGCGTGATCATCCCTTCGAGGTCGAGCCGGCCGGACCGCCAGAGCGCGAGCAGTCGCGGGAAGTCGCGCTTGATGTTCGCCGACCCGTAGTAGGTGCCCTTGAGGTTCTTCTCGTTGTAGAAGAGGTCGAACGCCGAGAACTCCACCATGTCCTCGGCCCGACCGACACCGACGACGACAGTCGTGCCGCCGCGCCGGGTGGCGTCGTACGCCGCCTTGATGGTCTGCGATCGGCCGACGACCTCGAAGCCGACGTCGAAGCCCGCCCCGCCGGTCAGCTCACGAACGGCGGTCGGCAGATCGTCGGGGGTGACGGCGTGTGTCGCACCGAACTGCTTGGCCCATTCAAGCTTGCGGTCGACCATGTCGACCGCAAGGATCGTTGCCGCACCGGCGATGCGCGCGCCCTGAATGACGCTGATGCCCACACCGCCACAGCCGAAGACGACAACGCTCGAGCCCGGCTCGATCTTGGCGGCGTTGAACGCGGCGCCGACGCCGGTCATCACACCGCACCCGAGCAGCGACGCGACGTCGTAAGGGATGTCCTTGTCGATGCGCACGGCGCCTTGCTCGAGCAGGATCAGCTCTTCGGCGAACGTGCCGGCACCCGCCATCCCGAACATCGGGGTCGTGCCTTCCATCTGGAAGTGCGCGTCGCTGAACGCGTTGATCATGTAAGCCATGCACAACTGCGGCTGGCCGTTGACGCAGTCGTGGCAAGCACCGCACTGCGGCGACCAGCAGACGACGACGTGGTCGCCCTCGGCGAGCGCCGTCACGCCCGCACCGACCTCGACGACCTCGCCGGCACCCTCGTGACCGAGTACGGCGGGAAGGGCCACCGGGATGGTTCCGTTCATCGCCGACAGGTCGGAGTGGCAGACCCCGGTGGCTCGGATGCGGATGCGCACCTTGCCCGCGCCGACCGGCGTCGTCGTGACGTCGTCACGCACGTCGAGCTTGTCGTCACCCACGTTGTGCAGAACCGCTGCCTTCACTGACCGGCCTCTTTCATGAATAGAGCGCGCTTGGGGCACGAGTCGACGGCTTCACGGACGCGGTCGACGAGATCGGCCGGTGGCTGCTCGACGAGGATGTGCAGCACCTCGTCGTCGTCGAGCTCGAAGACCTCGGGGGCGATGCCCACACAGACGGCGTTGGCCTCACACTCGTCGTGGTCGACGGAGACCCGGAGCTGATCACTCACGCGTCGAAGTAGAACACGTTCCAGCGGAGGCCTTCAAGGGTGGGGCCCGCCGTTTCTGATGGGGCGTCATAATTCGCCGATGGTCGTCATGGAGCCGGTCGAGCCGGAGTCGGAGTGGATGCTTCGGCTGGCCGCCGAGGACGGCATCGCCACCCTCACCCTCGACCGACCGGACAAGCTCAACGCCTGGTCGTGGGAGGCGTCCCGCCAGCTCGGCAAGCGGGCCGACCAGCTGCGTTTCGACGACTCGGTCCGGGTGATCGTCGTCCGCGCCGAGGGTCGGGCGTTCTGCGCCGGGGTCGACCTCGGGATGCCCGCGGACCGGGTCACCGGCCGGTCGGCCGCGGAGAAGGTGCGCAACTACTACGAGGGCATCCGATGGGTGCACGAACGCTTTCACGCGTTCGCCGACCTGCCGCAGCCGATCGTCGTGGCCGTGCACGGCTACTGCCTCGGGTTCGGGTTCGAGCTCGCTCTGATGGCGGACATCCGCGTCGCTGCCGACGACGCCGTGTTCGCGCTGCCCGAGGCGACGGTGGGAGTCTCGATCGACGCGGGTGGCGACCTGCGGCTGGCGCGCGAGGTCGGTGCGGGCTGGGCCAAGCTGCTCGCGCTCACCGGTCGCCGGATCGACGCGGCGACCGCGGAACGGCTCGGCGTCGTCCAACAGGTCGTGTCGCGGGAGACGTTGGACGAGACGGCTTACGCGATCGCGCGGGAGATCCGTGACAACGCTCCGCTGGCGGTCCAGAGCATCAAGCGGACGATCAACGCGTTCGCAGACCGCGGTCTCGCGGACGCCTTGCGCTTCGAGGCGATGAGCGCGTCGGTGGAGTTCGTCTCCGAGGACATGCCGAAGGGCTACGCCGCCAAGGCCGCCAAGCAGCCGGTGCAGTTCGAGGGCAAGTGAGCGGTCTTCCCGAGCCTCCACCGGCGGGGACGCGGATGCTTCCCGAGGGGACCTACGCCGGCAGCGTCGTACTCGTCACGGGTGGCGGGACCGGGCTGGGCAAGGCGATCGCGGTCGAGTTCGCGCGGTTGGGCGCAGCGGTCGCGGTCGCGAGCCGGTCAGCGGAGCATCGGGACGCCGGCATCGCTGCGGTCGAGGCGGCCGGAGGTCGGGCGGCCGGAGTCGAGGTCGACGTCCGCGAGCCGGAGTCGATCGGCGCGGCGTTCGACCAGGCGGAAGCGGAACTCGGCCCCGTCGACGTGCTCGTCAACAACGCGGCTGCCAACTTTCCCGTGCCGGCGGCGAACCTGTCTCCCAACGGCTGGCGCGCGGTCGAGCGAATCGTCCTCGACGGCACGTTCTTCTGCTCGCAGGAGCTGCACCGGCGGGCGACGTCGCGCGCGGGGCTGGGCGGGTCGGGTGGAAGGGCCGCGATCGTCAACATCGCGGCGACGCAGGCGATGACCGGCGGGCCCGGCATGGCGCATTCCGCTGCTGCGAAGGCCGGCGTCGTGTCACTGACCAAGACGCTCGCGGTCGAGTGGGCGCCCGACGGCGTGCGCGTCAACGCCATCGCACCGGGGCTGTTCCCGCACGAGGACCTGCCGGAGGCGATCCGGGCCGCCCGCGACGAGAGCGTCGACGCGACGCGTCAGCCCGCGGGACGGGTGGGTCAGCCGCACGAGCTCGGTTGGGCCGCGACATGGCTGTGCTCGCCGTACGCGTCGTTCGTCACCGGTCACGTGCTGGTCGTCGACGGCGGCAACTGGCTGCGCCGCGACTTCGCGATGCCGCCGTTCCGCCCGATCACCGACCAGCTCCCCCGCCCCTGACTGCAAACGATCATGGGCTTGCCGACAGACACACCGGGCGAGTCGGTCCATGAGCCCATGATCGTTTGCAGTCAGGGGGGTGCGGGCGGGCGGGGTGGGCCGTCAGCTGGTCGCGACGGTGACGGTGTCGCGGCCGGAGCGGAGCAGGGTGCCGGGCTTGGCGCCGGTCGCCTTGCCGTCGCGGATCGTCTCGACCCCGTTGACGAGCACTCGCTTGACGCCGAGCGACTGCGCCGTGAGCCGAGGCGCGTCCCCGGGCAGGTCGAAGACCAGTGACGCATCCTCCGACCCGATCTCCTGCGGGTCGAAGACGACGATGTCGGCGTAGTAGCCCTCGCGCAGGTAGCCGCGCTCCTTCAAGCCGAACACCTCCGCCTGCTCGCCGGTCAGCATCTGCACGGCCCGCTCCAGTGACACGAGCTTGCGACCGCGGATCATGTCGCCGATGAAGCGCGTCGGGAACGGCGCGCCCGCCATCCGGTCGAGGTGCGCGCCGGCGTCGGACCCACCGAGCATCACGTCGTCCTCGCGCCAGGCCTGCTCGCGCAGCGCCCACGTGTCCGGGTCGCTGTCGGTCGGCATCGGCCAGAGGATGGTCTTCAGCTCGTCGTTGATGCAGATGTCGAGGAGCGCGTCGAACGCCTCCTGCCCGCGCTCGGCCGCGATCTCCTTGACCGGACGGCCCTTCAGCCCGGCGTTGGCCTCGCTGTAGGTGTCGCCGATGACGTAGCGGCCGAAATTGCCCAGCCGGCGGAAGACGCCGGCCTCCTTGCTGTTCGCACGCTCGAGCAGGTGCGCGCGGACCTCCGGATCACGAAGCTTCTCGATCCGCTCCGGCACCGGTCGGTTGAGCACCTCGCCCCAACCGGGGATCAACCACAGACCGCAGAAGTTGCGCAGGCTCATGTTCATCGGGACGAGCACCGGCATGGTCAGCGCGATCACGCGGCCGCCGAGCTCACGCGCCCGCTTCGACGCCTCGAGCTGGCGTGGGATGCGGTCGGGCTCCCGGGAGTCGATCGTCAAAAGGTTCCAGTTGATCGAGCGCTTCGCCGCCGCGGACATCTGCGCGAGCAGCTCGACCTCGTCGTCGTCGAACTTGTCGAGACAACCGGGGACGATGCCCTCGAGGAACGTGCCCTCGTGCTCCCCGACGGCCTGGCAAAGGGCGAGCAGCTCCACCTTGCTGGCCTTGCGGCTCGCGACCGGTTTGCCGTCGCCGTCCGAGTGCGTGTTGGAGAGCGTGGTCGAGAAGCCGAGGCCGCCGGCCTCGATCGACTCGTGCAGCAGCGCGACGATCTGCTTGA
>JAVEEE010000306.1 GCA_030840615.1 Frankiaceae bacterium
GGACCAGCTCTGCCGTGCCATCGATGACCATGTCGCGGTCGTTGGCAGCCACCTGGACGGCGCCGCGGACGGCTCGTACCGGCACCTGCGCCTCCCTCGACGATGATCTATTCCCGGCTCGCTCCCCGCTGCCCCGAGTCAGGGCGAGAAGTCGCCTGCGCACCTTACCGATGGGGCGCGAAATCGTGTTGGCGTGCAATCCAGAAAGCGCTCTGTCGTCATGTCGACACCGTGGCTGCCCCCAACACGTGGAGCCTTCCCGAGCGCCACCAGCTGCCGTAAGTCACCGTGCTGACATATCGACATCATCGGTTGACCGCCGCGTTGAGTGACCGGACCTCGCCGGAGTTCAGGTGCCGGACCCTGCCCGGCTTCAGCTCCCCCAGCCGGATGGGGCCGACGGACAACCGCACCAGGCGGCGCACCGGATGACCGCAGGCGGCGAACATCCGCCGCACGATCCGGTTACGGCCTTCGTGGATCTCGACCTCGAGCAAGCTCCGGCCAGGGGTCGAGTCCACGACGGTGTAGTCATCGACGCTGGCCGGACCGTCGTCGAGCGGGACGCCTGCGCGCAAGGTGCGGCCGAGCGACCGCGGTACGACCCCGTCGACCTCGACGAGGTAGCGCTTGGAGACCCCGTAGGACGGGTGGGTGAGCCGGTGGGCCAGGTCCCCGTCGTTGGTCACGAGCAGCAGCCCCTCGCTGTCGTTGTCGAGTCGACCCACGTGGTGCAAGCCGGCTGCCATCGATGCGACCAGATCGCCGATGCACGGTCGACCGTCGTCGGCCTTCATGGCTGACACCATCCCGGCCGGCTTGTTGACTGCCAGGTAGACCAGGTCGGCGGCGGTCGGCACCCCGACACCGTCTACCTGCACCCGGTCGCGGTCCGGATCGACCCGCGCACCCAGGGCAGCGACCCGGCCGTTGATCGTCACCCGGCCCGCGCCGATGATCAGCTCGCAGGCACGGCGGCTCCCGAATCCTGCGGACGCGAGCACTTTTTGGAGTCGGACGCCGACATTCGCCTCCGCCGCACCCTCAACGTGACGTGGAGACATCGTCCTCATCGAGTGAGTAGGGGTCGGGCAGATAGCCGCTGAGTGGCGGTAGGTCCTGGACATCCTCGAGCCCGAGCCGTTCGAGGAAGTAGCCGGTGGTCCCGTAGAGCACCGACCCGGACTCGTGCTCTGTCCCGACCTCGGTCACCAGGCCACGGCTGACCAGAGTCCGCATGACCGCCTCGACGTTGACGCCGCGAATGCCGGCGATCCGCGATCGGGAGACCGGCTGGCGGTAGGCGACTACCGCGAGAGTCTCCAGCGCCGCCTGGGTGAGCCGGGCCTGCTGACCGTCGCGCACGAAGCGTTCGACAAACGGTGCGCACGCCTCGCGGGTGTAGAGCCGCCAGCCGCCGGAGACGTTGCGGAGCTCGAACCCTCGCTCCTGCTCGTCGTACTCCATGGCGAGCGACCGGAGCACCGCGGCGACCTCCTCGGTCGGCCGCTCCACGATCTGCGCCAGCATGACCTCCGCGACCGGCTCATCGACCACGAGCAGCACGGCTTCCAGCGCCGCCCGCAGCGGCGGTAGATCGCCGGTCGGGTCGACGGACTCGCCCAGCACGGCCGGGTCGTCGAGGTGGATGACCTCGAGCTCGTCGTCGGAGCCGGGCTGTCCGGTCATTCGGGCTCTCCCGTCACGATCGCTTCCTCGGGCGCAGCGGTGTCGTACTCGTCGGTCTCCCCGGTCTCGTGCGCCCAGCGCTCCAGTTCAGCGTCCGCGTCGGCGCTTGCGATCCAGCGGATGTGCAGCTCACCCAGCGGACTCATCTGCTCGAAAGCGACGGCCCCTTCGCGGTAGAGCTCCAGTAGCGCGAGGAACCTGGCAACGACGACGAGGGTGCTGTCCGCGTCCGAGCTCAAGCCGCGGAAGGTGGCGGCTCCCGCCGCCCGCAGCCGGCCGGCAAGCAGGACCGCCTGCTCCCGCACGCTCACCTTCGGGGCGTGGAGATGGTCGATGGCGACGACCGGAGTGGGCCGGGGTGCCAGCGCGCGGACGGCGACCGCTGCGAACTGTTCGGGACCGACCCCGAGAAGCACCTCGGGAAGGAGCTCGGCGAAGCCGGGCTCCATGGGCACGGCTCGGGGATAACGCCGGGCCTCCCGGGCGAACCGCTCCTGGAACAGCGCCGCCAGCTGCTTGAAAGCCCGGTATTGCAGCAGTCGCGCGAAGAGCAGGTCACGCGCCTCGAGCAGAGCGAGATCTTCCTCGTCGTCCACCTCGGCCGACGGGAGGAGGCGGGCCACCTTGAGGTCCAGCAACGTGGCTGCGATCACGAGGAAGCCGCTGGCCTGGTCGAGGTCCCAGTCGTCGCCCCGCGCGCGAATGTGGGCGATGAACTCGTCCGTCACCTGCGCGAGCGCGATCAACGTGACGTCGAGCTGTCGCTTGGCGATCAGCGACAGGAGCAGGTCGAACGGGCCTTCGAACTGGGCGAGATGGACATGAAAACTGTCGGCGGAGAAGTCCTCAGCGCCCGGCAGGTGCACCGCGGCGGCTTCCGCTCGCGGCGCCAGCCTGTCCCCGCTCGACACCCTGCGACGGTAGCCCAGACCGGGGGCAAGGGCCGCGCGGCGCGCCGCCTCTCACAGGCGTGCCAGCAACGGGTCGGCAACCGTGTTGATCAGCGAGAGCAGGACGGGCAGTTGGCCGGCCAACGGGAGCAGCAGCAGGAGCAGGATCACCGCGATGCCCCATTGCTCCTCGAGGACCCGGTAGGCCAACCGTCGGGCTCCGGGCGAACGCGGCAACCGGGACCACAGGACCACGCCGAGCTCCATGGGTGGGATCGGCACCAGCGCCAACAGCCCACAGGCAAGGTTGATCATCGCGAACCCCAGGGAGACGGACTGGCCAACCGTCCCGGGGTCGAAGCTGCCGTGCAGCACGGCGGTCACCGGGAGGCCTTGCAGCCCGGCGAGCGATCCGTTGGCAGCTCGGTATGCCGCGAAACCTGCCGCCGCGAGCACCCCGTGAACGGCGAGGGCAACGAGCAGCATCGTCACGTCGGTGGCCCGGCCCCGTCGAGCCGGCTCGGGCCGAGCACCCCAACCCACTCCGGCCAGGAGGGCGGCGACGCCGCCGTAGGGGTCGAGGTAGGCGGCCCACCCGGCCTGCGGTGTCCAGGTGCGTCGACGTCCGACCGCGCGGAGCCGCCCGCGCCGGCGGCCGCCACCCGATCGCCTGGCTTGACCGACCCGACGCTGCAGGCCGGCCCGGAACGCCACGCCGAGCAGGAAGCCGAGCAGCAGCCCGACCAGGACCGCCGGTTGGCGGAGAGCGAAGATCACGTCAGTGGTCGCGCAGCCGGCGAACCAGGATGCTGTCCGCCCCCTTCGCCTCGAGGTCGGCGATCACCACAGCGAGCGCCTCGCGGACGATCCGGCCGCGGTCGACGGCGAGCCCGTGGTCCGCCCGCAGGGTCAGCCGAGCGTGCTCGAGGTCGACGAGCTCCCCCGGCGAGACATACACGGTGATCTTCTCGTCATGCTTCTCGCGGCCGCTCGGTCGACGGCTGCCGGAGCCGCGCGTGACCGTTGCCCGGGCGCGCAGCGGCGTGACAGTCGGCGGAGCGCCCGGATCCTCGGGGGGTGGCTCATCGGTCCGCGCGGCGGAACCGGTGGAACGGAACAGCTCGTCCGCGCCCGGCAAGGTCACCCGCCGAGACAACGTGCCACCACCTCTCGGGCGAGGTCCCGGTAGGCGCCGGCCCCGGCGGACGACGGGGCGAAGGTCGTGATCGGCTCGCCGGCGACCGTGGTCTCCGGGAACCGGACCGTGCGGTTGACCACCGTGTGGAACACCTTGTCGCCGAACGCCTCGACCACGCGAGCGAGAACCTCGCGGCCGTGGAGAGTTCGCCCGTCGTACATGGTGGCAAGAATCCCCTCAAGCTCGAGTTGAGGGTTAAGCCTCTCCTTGACCTTGTCTATCGTTTGGATCAACAGTGCGACGCCTCGCAGCGAGAA
>JAVEEE010000325.1 GCA_030840615.1 Frankiaceae bacterium
CAACGTTGCGCCGCCGCCGACGTCCATCGACAGCAGCTCGCTGAGCTGGCCCGGCTGCCGCACGCCTTCGACATAGGGACCAAGCGTGTCCGGCGCCGTGTTGTGCAGCGTCAGCGTCTGGACGACCGTCGCCTGGTCCGGTTGCAGATGAACATCGACCGAGAGCCGCCGTTCGACGTAGTAGTCCAGCTTGTTGCCCTGCATCGGGCTGTCGCCGAGGTTGTTCGTCACCGCCAGGGCCACGTCCTGGCCCGTCGCGTCCACGGTCCCGGCGATCCGCGCGGCGACGAGCTGTTGCTGCTCCTCGGGGCGGTTCGACCAGACCACGATGTGCCGACCGGATACGGCGTCGACCAACGCCTGCAGGAGCGAAGGTGTTGCGGTTGCGTTGTCGCGGAGCCGGTCGAACGCCTGGCTCGCCGCGGTTGTCAGCGCGCGGCGGCGGGCCGCCTGCTTGCTCTCGGAGAGACTGCCCTCGCCGTAGGCGTCCACGAGCAGCCGGCGGGTGAGCTCGCTGCCCGACACCGACTCGCCCTCGATGGTGACCTCGCCGGTCGCGGAGATGATGTCCGAAGCAGCCGGCACGTCGCAGAGCACGACGACATCCGGCTTCACTCCGAGCGAGGCGTCGGCAACGCCGGCCAGCACCTGCGCGACCTCAGCCCCCTGCGCCGACATCGGGACGTTCTTCCAGAGTGTCGTGTCCGCGAGGTAGGGCCCGTAGGCGGCGTGGTAGTCGGGGGGCGAGGGCACCGGCTTCGCCAGCCTCGGCGGCTGTGCTACCTCGTTGACGTCACGGAACGGCTTCAAGGTGAGCTGGCCGTTGTCGATGGTGCCGGTCGCATAGGCCGACAGCAGGCCGCCGGCCCCGCGCAGCTCGGCGTTGTTCAGCAGCCCGACCAGGACGGTCCGCCGGCCCGATCCCATGACGCCGGCCAGACCGTCGAGCCCGGCCGCGCCGCGCGCGAGCCGATCGTCGAGACCCAGGAGCTGGTCGCGGGCCTGGCGGACACCCGTGGTGACGGGAGGCAGCGCCCAGCCCGTCGACTGGTCGGCCAGCCGGCGTAGCGGTTCGCGCAGCGCTCTCGCGGCGTCGGCCAACGCTGTCCCCGCAGCATGCAGGCGGTCGGTGTCGACACCGCCGGAACCCGTCTCCAGCCCATCCGTGGCCCGGGTCAACGTGAGGCCGGCCCGCAGCGCCGCCGCCGACGCCTCGCTCACGGACCGTTCCGCCTCGACGTTGCGGCCGAGGATCGGGACGAACCCGAAGATTCGGGGGCCGGCCTGGTGGAGCAGGGCGCTGGCGCTGTCGACCGTCCGCAGGTCGCTTTGGAGCCGACGTTCCAGGCTTTGACGATCGTCTCCCGGCTGGCTGGTCAGCCGCGCGACGTCCGCGCGCACCTGGCGAAGCCGGTGCGCCGCGACGAGCCCGGTGACGACGGTCCATACGACGACGACGACGGCCAGGAAGAGCAGGATCGAGAGGGCGAGACGCCGGCGGGACCGGCGACGTCTCGGCGGTGTCGGCACGGGCGTGACGTCGCTGCCGTTGTGGGGTGTATCGGCGGCGACCATGCCCGAAGGTTAGGCGGTAGGGGCTGCTCCGGGCCGAGACCAGGCATCATCATCGGCGTGGTTCGGGATCCGGCGGCGCGACTTCGAGTCCTCGTCGTCACGCCTTATGCGACCGTCGGTGGAGCCGAGAGCTGGCTGCTCCGGCTCCTCGACGCCACGACCCGGCTCGAACCCGAAGTGGTTCTGCTGCAAGACGGTCCGATGCGCGGCGAGCTCGAACGGCGCGGCATTCCAGTGACCCTGCACCCGGTCGGGCGACGCGTCCTCGATCTCGCGGCGCCGTCCGCCTGGCTCGCCGCCGAGATCCGGCGCCGCCGACCCGACGTGGTGCTCGGCAACGGCGTCAAGGCGCAGCTGGTCGCCGCGCCGGCGGCATGGATCGCCGGAGCGCCGGTCGTGTGGGCGAAACACGACCACTCCTACGACGCGCAGCTGGCCGTGGCACTGGGGCGCATGAGCGATGCCGTCGTGGCCGCCGTGGAGGAGCTCGGGGAGCCGGTGCACCGCGAGGACGTCGTCGTCGTGCCACCACCGCGCCCGCCGCGCGAACCGGCCACCCGGAAAGAAGCCCGGGCCTGGTTCGCGGACCGGGGGGTCGCGCTCGGCGACGAGCCCGTGGTTGCGATGGCGACCCGGTTGGTGCCCTACAAAGGCGTCGACGACGCCATCGCGGCGCTTGCTCGTCCGGCGGCGGCCCAATGGCGGCTCGCGGTGCTCGGTGCAGATGACGCCAGCAGTCCCGGGGAGCAACGACGGCTGCAGCGGCTCGCGTCGACGCTCGGTGTGGGTGAGCGGGTGCACTGGCTGGGCTCCGTGCCCCAGGCCGGGCACCTGCTCGCGGCATTCGACGCCCTGGCGGTCCTCACCAAGTCGGTGGGGCCGCGCGACCCCGGCAAGGAAGGCTTCGGCACGTCAGCGTTCGAGGCCATGCTCGCCGGCATCCCCGTCGTCGGCGTGGACGGCGGCGCCGTCACTCGCCGACTTGACGGGCGGGCCGGCATCGCCGTTCCGCCGGGTGACCCCGACGCCGTCGCGGATGCGTTGGGCCGGCTGAACGACCCGGCGGTACGTGCCGGCGCGGGCGCCGCGGCGCGCGAGCTGGTCGCCGACCATCCGGGCGAGGCTGCAGTGGCGGACCGGCTCGCGGCAGTGCTCGCCGCCGTCGCGGCCCGCCCTGGCGCCGGCCTGGTCGCAAGCCACTCTGTCTCGGTCGTCGTCCCGGTCTACAACGAGGGGGCGGGCGTGGACCGGATCCTCGACCAGCTGCTCTCCCAGCTCCGCGCCGAGGACGAAGTGGTCGTCGTCGACGACGGCAGCACGGACGACACGGGGCAGCGGGCCGATCGGCTGGCCACCGCCGCACCGGGACAGATCCGGGTTGTGCATCGGGGCCGCAACGGCGGTGTGGGCGCCGCGCGCAACACCGGAGTGGCCGCCGCCCGGCACGAGATCGTCGCCTTCACCGACGCCGGCTGCCTCCTTCAACCCACGTGGCTCGCGGCGCTGCGGCAGGCGTTCGCCGAAAGCCCACAGCCCGACTTCGTCGCCGGCGTCTACCACGTCAGCGGGGAACGAGTTCTCGACACCGCGATGGCGGTGTCCTGCTATCCCGACGTCGACGAGCTGCGCCGTCCGGACTGGCTGGTCCGCGTCTACGGCCGCGCGTTCGGGCGCGTCTTCTCGGCCGACCGGCCCGCGGGCAGGTCGCTGGCTTTCACGCGCGAGGCCTACACCGCGGTCGGCGGCTTCCGCGAAGACATGGCCGCGACCGAGGACGTCGACTTCTCGACCGCGGTCGCGCGCTCCGGCCGTCGCTGTGTCATCGCCGCGGATGCCGACCTCGAGTGGGAGCAGGGGTCGCTGGCCGGTTCCGCCCGCATGTACGTGAAGTACGGGCGGGGCGACGCGCGATCCGACGACCGGCCGGTGCTGGTCCGGGACGCGGCACGCGCCCTCGCCTACGCCGCGGCGCCGCTGCTCGCCGTCCGCGGCGGACGATGGGGCCGTCGCGCCCTCGTCATGGCCGGCTCGGCGTACCTGTCGCTGCCGTTACGCCGCGCTGCGCACCGGCCGCGACCCGCCCGGGTCATGCTCGCGGTGCCGGTCACGGTCGCGGTCAAGGATGTGGCCAAGGTGTGGGGCTTCGCGGCCGAGCACATGCGCGGACGGGCCGGCCGATGAGCCACAGCGCGGCGCTGCGCCCCGACCGCCGACTGGCCACCGGCGATCGGGCTCGCGCAACGGCGATCGGCGTGGTCGTCGCGGCTGCGTCCGCATTGACCGGAGTGGTGCTTGCCGCGATCGGCGGGTTGGCCGGGCCACTGGTGATGCTCGGCCTGCCACTGGTGGCCGTGCTGGCCTGCGTGGCGGTGCTGCACCCGCGGGCGGGGCTGATGGTGTTCGTCGCGACGTTGCCGGTCGGCGTCATCTCCGTTCCTGGTGCGCCGGGCGACATGAAAGTGGTGCACCTCGCCGCGCTCGCGGCGATCGGTGCCATCCTCGTCAACCGCCTCGGCTCCGGGCACGCCCCCCTGAGCTGGACCGCTGCCGCCTGGTGGCTGCTCGGCATCGGCGCGCTCGCACTGGCTGCGACTCCACGCGCGCTCGACGTGCCGACCGCCATCAAGCAGGACGTCACCCTTGCGATCGGCCTGGCCCTGGTGCTCGCCATCCCGGCCGCCTGTCGCAGTCTCGCGGAGCTACGGCCGGTGGTCCTGTGGCTGCTCGCGGTCGGTGCCTTGATCTGCGCGACGAGCTTCAGCAGCGCCTCGCAGCTGCAGTCCGCCTACAGCGGTGCGCTCGTCACCAACCGCGCGGTTGGCGTCTTTCACCAGCCGAACGAGCTGGGCACGTTCAGCGGGATGCTGCTGATGGTGGCGATCGGCGTGTTCTTCGGGGCCCGCTCGTATCTCGAGCGTCTACTCGCCGCTGTCAGCGGAGTGAGCGCCGTCGTCGCGTTGGCATTGACGCTCTCCCGGGGTGCGTGGATCGGCGCCGTGCTAGCGGCGGCGTTCATCGTGTGGCTGCTTCCGTCCGCGCGGCGCGCGGTCCTCGTCGTCGGGGTGCCGC
This sequence comes from Frankiaceae bacterium, assembly GCA_030840615.1. Lineage (GTDB taxonomy): Bacteria > Actinomycetota > Actinomycetes > JAFAQI01 > JAFAQI01 > JAFAQI01. The sequence continues at coordinate 4,645 of JAVEEE010000325.1, forward strand.
TGGTGGCGGTCGTCGCGGCCTTCGGGGCGTTTCGGTCACCGCCTCCGCAGCTGCAGATCCTGAGCGAACGGGTCCAGACCATCACGACCCCGGCAGC
>JAVEEE010000327.1 GCA_030840615.1 Frankiaceae bacterium
GAGCGCCGCTCGTCGTACAGGATCGCTGGGACGCCGAGCAGGCGATTCGCCTCGTGGCGGCTCACGGCTGTGCGTTCATGGCGGCGGCGACGCCGTTCCTCCTGGACCTGGTCGAAGCGCCCGCTCCGGCGCCCGGGCCGAAGCTCGCGAGCATGCGGGCATTCCTCTGCGGCGGCGCTCCGGTTCCTCCCGCCCTCCTCGAGCGGGCCCGCGAGCAGCTGCCGGGTACGTTCGTCACGGTCCTGTGGGGGATGACCGAGGGTGGATTGACCACCTGCCCGCCCGACGATCCGCCCGAGCGAGTCACCGGGACGGCCGGTGCGCCGCTTCCGGGCCTCGAGCTGGAGATCGTCGAGGAGGGCGAGCTCGCGATGCGCGGCCCCGGGGTCTTCGTCGGTTACTTCGGTCAGGAGGACCTGTACGCGTCCTCGCTGACCGACGAGGGCTTCTTCCGGACGGGTGACCTGGCAGCGCTCGACGACGACGGCTACCTGCTGCTGCGTGGGCGCCTCAAGGACCTGATCGTCCGCGGCGGCGTGAACATCTCGCCCGCCCGGCTCGAGGACTGCCTGGCGGCACACCCAGGGGTGCGCGAGGTCGCCGTCATCGGCTCACACGACGAACGTCTCGGCGAGCGCATCTGCGCGGTGGTCGTCGCCTCCGACCCTGGTCTGGACCTCGAGAAGCTGGTGGCATGGGCGAGCCAGGAGGGCCTGCCGCGTCGCCAGTGGCCCGAGCGGTTGATCATCGTGGACTCGCTGCCGCGAACGCCGGCAGGGAAGGTGCGCAAGGACGACCTGCGCCGGACGGTTGGCGGCGCGCCGGCGTGATGCGATGGGGGCTGTCGATGGGCGTGAGCCCGCGCGAACCGCTGTCGAACGTATCCGACCTCGCAGGCCACGCCGAGCAGCTCGGCTTCGAAGCGCTCTGGTACATCGACTTCCAGCTTGGGATGAAGGACGTCTACGCGGCGATGTACCTGGCGGCACTGGCGACCACGGGGATCGAGATCGGGCCGGCGGTCACCAACCTGGTCACGCGGCATCCGACTGTCACCGCGAACGCCATGACCGCGCTCGACGAGCTGACTGAGGGGCGCGCGAACCTTGGACTCGGTGCCGGCTGGTCCGCCGTCTACGGCGCGGGTGGTGACCCCTCGGGCCTGAGTGACATCCGTCGCGGAATCGACGAGCTTCGGCAGCTGATGAGCGGCGACGAGGTGCAGCTCTACGGCCGGGAGGTTCAGCTCAAGACCGCACGCCGCCAGCTCCCGATCTACCTGGCGGTCTCCCAGCCACGGATGCTGCGGTTGTGCGGGGAGACGTGTGACGGCGCGATTCTCATGGGTGCGGCCGACCCGGACTTCTGCCGCTGGCAGCTGGAATTCCTGCACCAGGGAATCGAGGAGGGAGGGCGGCGTCGCGAGGACGTGCTCGTAGACCTCGTCGTGACGATGAGCGTCGACGATGACCTGGAGCAGGCAGCGTCCGACGTGCGCGCGTGGGCCACGAGCCAAGCCGCCACCTTCGACTCCTGGAAGTCGCTTCCGACGGGGTGGGACCGGTTTCGCGCGGAGTTCCGGACGGCGGCGGAGCACTACCACCTGGTCGACCATCTGTCGCTCGGCGCCGAGCACAAGGAGCTCGTGAGCGATGACCTCGTGCACAGCGTCGCGATCGCCGGCGACGAGCAGCACTGCATCGACCGGCTCCGTCAGCTCACTGAGCTCGACGTCGACCGGATCACGTTCGCGGTGCTCTCGGGCGGCCGACGGAGGCGAATGGAGCAGATTGCGAAACGCATCATCCCGGCGCTCGAGGGGGGCGCGTGAGCGAGCCTGCCGTCGCGCTCGTGACGGCCGCCGCGGGCGCGGGCATTGGCGCGGCGGTGGCCCGTCGACTCGCGGAGGACGGGCTCGACGTGGTTGTCACCGACGCCCACGAGCGCCGTTCCGGCGAGCTGGCCGCCGAGCTGACGGAGCGCCACGGACGGCAGTTCCTGGGGCTACCGCTGGACGTGACCGACTACGACGCCGTCGACGACGTCGTTGAGCGGGTCGTCCGCGAGCGCGGCCGACTCGACGTGCTTGTGAACAACGCGGGCTGGAGCAGCATCGAGCCCGTCGCCGAGATGTCGCTCGAGACGTGGAGACGCTGCTTGGACGTCGATCTGAATGGAACATTCCACTGCATGCGCTGCGCGCTGCCGCACATGGTCCGCGGCGGCGGCGGCGCGATCGTGAACATCTCCTCCACCGCGGCTTGGGAGACGTCGGCCGAACACGGCGCGGCGTACTCGGCCGCGAAGGCCGGCGTACTCGCGCTCACTCGTGTGGCCGCGGCGGAGAACGGTCCACATGGCGTTCGCGTCAACGCGATCGCGCCAGGCCTGATCTACAACGAATTTCTACGGAAGATCTACCCGGACAGCTTCTTCGAGGGATATGCGGAGAAGCGCTCGCTTGTTGGCCGGGTGGGTCGGCCCGGGGATGTCGCGGCGCTTGTGGCTTTCCTCGCGAGCGATGAGGCCACCTACATCACGGGCGAGGTCTACGGGATCAGCGGCGGGGTGTCCCCACATGGCTGAGCGCAGCATGAGAGCGCAGGTTCGAGAAGTGCATACATCAATGACGGAGGAGGCAATTGTGGGTCCCAAGGCTAGGAAGGTCGGGAAGTACCGCCGCGGACAGAGTCTTGCCGTGGTCATCGTGCTGTTCGTTGCGTGCATCGTTGCAGCGGGCTGCGGTGATTCCGGCAGCTCCGGTAACGACGGTCCGGTCAAGATCGGGCTCCTGTGGCCCTTCACCGGGTTCGCGTCCAACTACGGGCCGGACGGCGAGGCGGGCGTGAAGCTGGCGCTCGCACAGGCCGGCATGAAGGTCGGCGACCGCAAGGTCGAGCTGGTCACGGCGAACGAGGACGTTCTCGATCCCTCGAAGGCTCTGCAAGCGGCCAAGAAGCTCGTCGAGCAGGACGGCGCCGACATCGTCCTCGGACCTGTCTTCGGCTCGAGCCAGGAGGCGGTCAGCGCTTACCTCGCGTCGCGCAAGGTGCTTTGGGTCGCGCCGCTGTCGGGCTCGGCGGACATCGCCAAGACAAAGAGCCTGATCCTGTGGCCGGGTGTCGATACGACGCACGCCTCCCCGATGGGCCCCTACATGGCCAAGGAGCTCGGCTATTCCAAGATCGCCACACTCGCGCCGGACTACATCTACGGCAAGAACCTGATCAAGGGAGCCGCCGACACGTTCGAGGCGGCCGGGGGCGAGGTTGTCCAGCAGCAGTGGGTGCCGCTTGGGACCACCGACCTCCTGCCCTACGCGAGCAAGCTCGACAAGAGCGCTGACGCGCTGGTGATGTGGCTCGTGCCCCAGGACGCGGCGTCGTTCGTGAGGGCTTTCCGCGGACTGAAGATCGACATGCCGCTCATCATGGTCAATGGGATCTTCGACCCCACATTCCAAGAGATCGGCAGCGAGGTCGTCGGTGAGCTTGGGATCGTGGATTGGTCGCTCGGTATCAAGACGCCCGAGAATCGCTCGTTCGTGTCGGCGTTCCTGAAGCGGAACGGGACGCTCCCGAACAACAACAACGCGGCCGCATACGCGAATACCCAGTTGGTCCTGGCCGCGATCGAGGAGGCCGGTGGCTCCACCGATCTCGACGATCTCCGTGCGGTCTGGCAGAAGATCCGGGTCGACACTCCGTTCGGGCCGGCGAAGATCGGCGCCGACGGAGTAGCGATCACGAGCCGCACGATCGTTAAGGCAACGAAGAGCAGCGACGGGCGTTTCGTCTGGGAGCCGGTCGCCACGTTCAACAACGTGAGCGGCCCCTGACGCCGACTCTCCTGCGACCACGCGGCAGGCCGGAATGCTGACTCTCCTGAACGGAATCTCCTTCGGGCTGATTCTCTTCCTGTTGGCTTCCGGCCTGTCGCTGGTCATCGGGGCCATGGGCGTGCTCAACCTCGCCCATGGTGCGCTCTACATGATCGGCGCCTATGTGGGTTGGTCGGTGGCGATCGACCTGAAGCTGAACTTCGTCTTTGCGGTCATGGCAGGCGCACTCGCCGCGGGGGCCGCCGGCGTCCTCATGGAGCGGGCGTTCTTCCAGCGACTGCGCGGCGCGCCCGACGAGCAGATACTCGCCTCGTTCGGGTTCCTCTACATATTCACCGACCTGGTCAAGGTGCTGTGGGGGCCGACCGCCAAGGCCCCGTTCCAGGTCCCGGCGCTCTCAGGGTCGGTCACGGTCGGCGACTTCTCGTACCCGGTGGTCCGGGTCGTGATCATCGGTGTCGGGCTCGCGTTTGCTCTCGGCCTCTGGTGGGTGCAGTCGCGGTCCCGGGTCGGCGCGATCGTGCGGGCCGGCATGGACGATCGCGAGATGGTGCGCGCGATGGGCATCAACATCCGGCGCGTCTCGGCGGGGCTGTTCCTCCTGGGGTCGGCCGTAGCCGGGGCGG
>JAVEEE010000364.1 GCA_030840615.1 Frankiaceae bacterium
GACCTCGCGCCGCTCGTCGCCGTATGAAGAATGGTCAAGTCGACCTACGACTCGCACTGCCGGCAGTGTCGGCGTGGCTCGTGGCCGCGGTGCTGCAGCCGGCATCGTCGTCCAGCATCTGGACGGTGGCCGTGGTGGCGACGGCGTGCCTCGGCTTGTCATTGCTGGCGGCTCGTCTGACTCTCGCCGCCGTGGCGCTCGGCGTCGCGGCCGGCGCCGCGACCACGGCCGTGCACGTGTCGAGCCTGCAACGCGGAGCCGTCGCTCAGCTCGCCCGGGACAAGACGACCGCCGATGTGGCCCTGAGGCTGGTTCGGGATCCCGTCGAGGTGCGGGCGTCGACCGGCCGGCGGCTGGTCGTCGTCGATGCGACGGCCACCGCAGTGCGGTCCAGCCACGGCGGCTGGGTGTCCGACCACGCGCCCGTCGTCGTCTTCGCCGTCGCCGGCCATTGGCTCGGGCTGCTGCCCGGTCAACGCGTCGTTGTGTCCGCGCGGTTGGCGCCGCCACGGCCCGGCGACACGGTCGCGGCCGTCGTCCTCGCGGCGCAGGAGCCGAAGCCGCAGGGCAGGCCGCCGCCGTGGCAGCGGTGGGCCGGCCGGGTGCGCGACGCGTTCCGGCAGGCATGCAGCGGACTCCCCGAGGACGAGCGAGGGCTGGTGCCGGGGCTCGTCCTCGGCGATGTGTCCGCGATGCCACCGGCGCTCACCCAGGCCTTTCGCGTGACCGGCCTCGCGCATCTCAATGCGGTGAGCGGAGCAAACGTTGCCATCGTGCTGGGCGCGGTGACCGGCGGTGTTCGGCGTCTGGGGGTCGGCCGCCGGCTCACGACGATCCTGGCGGCGCTCGCCCTGGCCGCTTTCGTGGTGCTTGTCCGTCCGTCGCCGAGCGTGCTGCGCGCGGCTGTCATGGGCGCGGTCGTACTCGTCGCATCGATGCTCGGGCGCCGCTCGTCACCGGTGCCGGTGCTGGCCGCTGCGGTGCTGGGGTTGGTGCTGGTCGATCCGTTCCTCGCGCGTAGTCCCGGCTTCGCGATGTCGGTGCTCGCCACGGGCGCCATCGTGCTGGTCGCACCCGGCTGGACCGAGCGGCTGAGCGGATCGATGCCGCGGCCGCTGGCCGCAGCCGTCGCCGTGCCCGCCGCCGCCCAGCTGGCCTGCACCCCCGTGATCGTGGCAGTGTTCGGCCAGCTCACGCCGCTCGCCATTCCGGCGAACCTGCTCGCGGCCCCTGCTGTGGCGCCCGCGACGTTGGCCGGCATCGTGGCTGCGCTGCTGGCCGTCGTACTGCCGTCGGCCGCGGCAGTGGCGGCCTGGGTCGCGTCGATCCCGGCCGGCTGGCTGGCGGTCGTGGCGCGGACGTTCGCCGCGGTGCCCGGTGCCGGGATGCGTTGGCCGGAGGGCGTTGGAGGCGTTCTCCTGCTGGCGGTGACCGCGGCCGGCGTGGGTGTCGCCGGGCGCTTGGTGCGACGGCGGCAAGCGGCTCGCCCGGTCGAGCGCGTGGGATGCTGACACGGTGCCTGCGGTGACCCTCGTCGTCGGTGACGAGGAGTTGCTCGTCGCCCGTGCGGTGCAGCGCGCCGTGCATGCGGCGCAGGTCGCGACCGGTGGCGACGTCACCGTTGAGGACGTCGAAGCGGCGGAGCTCACGGTCGACGAGCTGGCGGAGATGACCTCACCGTCACTGTTCGGCGACGGGCGCGTTGTCGTCGTCCGCGGCGCGCACGAGAGCGGCAAGGACATCACGGCGGCGCTGGCCGCGCAGGCGGCGACAGATGACGTCGAGGTCACGCTCGTCGTGGTGCACCCCGGCGGTGGCAAGGGCAAGGCGGTCGTCGAGGAGCTGAAGAACGCGGGCGCGCACGTCGTCAACGCGCCGAAGGTCAAGACCGTGCGTGACCGGGAGCAGTTCGTCGCCGACGAGGTCCGCGAGGCCGGCGGCAGCATCGACCGCGACGCGGTCATCGACCTGGTCGCCGCAATCGGTACGGATCTGCGCGAGCTGTCCACGGCCTGCGTGCAGCTGGTCACCGACGTTGGACCACGGGTCGGACGCGACCATGTCGCGGCCTACTACCGGGGTCGCGCGGAGTCGACCGGATTCGCTGTCGCCGACCGGGCGGTCGAAGGCGACGTCGCGGCGGCACTGGAGACCTTGCGCTGGGCGTTCGCGACCGGCGTCGACCCCGTGCTCATCAGTGCGGCGCTCGCCGCCAACCTCCGGACGATCGGGCTCGTCGGTGCCGCCGGCCGCGGGTCACCCGACGCGTTGGCCGGACCGCTGGGGATGCCGCCGTGGAAGATCCGCCGCGCGCAGGGATGGCTCAAGAGCTGGAAGCCCGACGCGCTGGCGGCCGCCGTGCAAGCCGTAGCTACCGCCGACGCCGGCATCAAAGGTGCCGGAGACGACGCCGCCTTCGCCGCGGAGAGTGCGGTCATCGCCGTCGCCGGCTGCGCGGGCCGATGATCGACGAGTCGGCGCCGTCGTACGCCGCACCTGCGCCGGCTACGCCGGTCATGCCGCCGCTCTACTGGCGCGCATTGCGGCTGCGGCACGTCCGTCCGAACGGTTGGCAGCGGGCGCTGCTCGTCGAAGGAGTCCTCGGCGTCGCGGTGGTGCTGACGCTGGCAGACATCGCGACCGCGTGGACACTGCTCGTCCTGCCGCTGGCTTCCATGGTGATCGTCAAAGGCCACGACCTGCTGGCGGGCGCCCTGGGCAAGGGAGCCGAACGCGACCCGGGAGCGGAGCCGGCGCTGCGGTCGGAGCCGGAGCTGGGGTCGGAGCCGGACAGGCGAACGGCGCCGCCACCCGAGGGGTGACAGCGCCGTCGATGCGCCGAGTGGGTGGCGTCAGGCGCCGGTGCTCGCCCGGTGGGCCATGGCGGACTTGCGGTTGGCCGCCTGGTTCTTGTGGATGACGCCCTTGCTCGCGGCCTTGTCGAGGAGCCGGGAGGCGGCCCGGAACGCGGTGCTCGTCGCTTCGGCGTCGCCGGCGGCGGATGCCTCGCGGAAGCGGCGTACGGCGGTCTTCAGCTCGGACTTCACAGCCTTGTTGCGCACACGACGACGCTCGTTCTGCCCGATGCGCTTGATCTGGCTCTTGATGTTGGCCACGCGGGTGCTACCTCGGTCTCACTCGTCCGGGAATCGACCGACAAGGTTAGCAGCCCTGCCGCCGCCCCCGCCAACGCAAACGATCATGGGCGTTCGGGGAGACGCGCCCGGCGGGTCGGTCGGCTTCCCCATGATCGTTTGCGGGAGTGGGTCAGCGCCGCCATGCGACCATGGAATGTGCCCACCGACGCCGCGTTCACGGATCCCGGGCAGATCCGCAACTTCTGCATCATCGCGCACATCGACCATGGCAAGTCGACGTTGGCCGACCGGATGCTGGAGTTCACCGGGATCGTCGAGGGTCGGGCCATGCGCGCGCAGTACCTCGACAAGATGGACATCGAGCGTGAGCGCGGCATCACGATCAAGGCGCAGAACGTGCGGCTGCCGTGGTCCTACGGCGGCGAGGACTTCGTCCTGCACCTCATCGACACACCCGGCCACGTCGACTTCTCCTACGAGGTGTCGCGGTCGCTCGCGGCTTGCGAGGGGGCGATCCTCCTCGTCGACGCCGCGCAGGGCATCGAGGCGCAGACTCTCGCCAACCTCTACCTCGCCCTCGAGAACGACCTGCACATCATCCCGGTGCTGAACAAGATCGACCTGCCGGCGGCCCAGCCGGACAAGTACGCCGACGAGCTCGCGCACATCATCGGCTGCGAGCCGTCGGACGTCCTGCGGGTGAGTGCAAAGACCGGCGACGGCGTCCGTGAGCTGCTCGACGAGGTCGTGCGCACCGTGCCGGCGCCCACCGGCGATCCGGACGCGCCGCCGCGCGCGATGATCTTCGACTCGGTCTACGACCAGTACCGCGGCGTCATCACCTACGTCCGCATGATCGACGGCCGCATCACCACCCGCGACCGCTGCTTGATGATGTCGACGGGTGCCGTGCACGAGACGCTCGAGGTCGGCGTCGCCGCGCCGGACCCGACCCCGACAGGGTCGCTCGGCGTCGGTGAGGTCGGCTACATCATCCCGGGCGTCAAGGAGGTGCGGCAGGCGCGGGTCGGTGACACGATCACGAGTGCGTCGAAACCTGCAAAGGAGATGTTGCACGGCTATCGGCATCCGAAGCCGATGGTCTACTCCGGGCTCTATCCGATCGATGGCAGCGACTATCCGGTGCTTCGCGATGCGCTCGACAAGTTGCAGCTCAACGATGCCGCCCTCGCCTACGAGCCGGAGACCTCGGTCGCGCTCGGGTTCGGATTCCGCTGCGGCTTCCTCGGGCTGCTGCACATGGAGATCGTGCGGGAGCGGCTCGAGCGCGAGTTCGACCTCGCACTGATCTCGACCGCACCCAACGTCGTCTACCGCGTGGTGATGGAAGACGGCGGCGAGATCGTCGTCACCAACCCCGCCGACTGGCCCGAGCGCAAGATCAACGAGATCTATGAGCCGGTGGTGGACGCCATGGTCCTGCTGCCGAGTGACTACGTCGGCTCGGTCATGGAGCTGTGCCAGCAACGTCGCGGCACGTTGAAAGGCATGGAGTACCTGTCGCAGGACCGGGTCGAGCTGAAATACGTGTTGCCGCTCGCGGAGATCATCTTCGACTTCTTTGACCAGCTGAAGTCACGCACCCGTGGCTATGCCTCCCTCGACTACGAGCCGGCGGGGGAGCAGACCGCGCAGCTCGTCAAGGTCGACATCCTCCTGCAAGGCGAGGCTGTCGATGCGTTCAGCGCGATCGTGCACAAGGACAAGGCCTATGCCTACGGCACGGCGATGGCCTCGAAGCTGCGTGAGCTCATCCCGCGCCAGCAGTTCGAGGTGCCGATCCAGGCCGCGATCGGCACCCGCGTGATCGCCCGCGAGAACATCCGCGCGATCCGCAAAGACGTGCTCGCCAAGTGTTACGGCGGTGACATCACCCGCAAGCGCAAACTCCTGGAGAAGCAGAAGGAGGGCAAGCGGCGGATGAAGATGGTCGGCCGCGTCGAGGTGCCGCAGGAGGCCTTCATCGCCGCGCTGTCGACCACCCCCAAGACCGACTGACCGGCCGGTGCCCTCGACGCTGCCCGACGGTGAGCCGGCCCCGGCCGACGGGGCGCTGCCGCTGCAGGTGTTCGACGGCGTCGACCGCCGAACGCTCAGCGTCTACTTGCACGTGCCGTTCTGCGCCACCCGCTGCGGCTACTGCGACTTCAACACCTACACGGCGCACGAGCTCGGTCCGGACGTGAGCCAGTCGACGTACGCCGACGTGGCGATCGCGGAGCTCGACCTGGCGGCGTCGGTGCTCGCGCCGGCTCTGCGTCCGCTCGCCAGCGTGTT
>JAVEEE010000366.1 GCA_030840615.1 Frankiaceae bacterium
TCCGCCGTAGCCGTTGCCCAGTCGCGTCTGGCCGTCGGTGTAGGAGCAAGCTCCCGGTGCAACCGGACCACCCATGTAGGTGCCGTAGGCCGTGCCGTCGGGCAAGGTCCAGAAGGCATCCGGGATCGACCCACACGGAGTGTCGGTCGGCAACGCGACACCCGACAGCGTGACCTCGGGCAGCTTCGACACGTCGAACACGTAGGTGGCGCTGCTGAACAGACCACCGGCGTAGATCTTGTCGCCCTTGTGCCAGATGTACTGCATGTGGTGCGGCTCGTTCTCGACCAGCGGCCCGACGGTCGCGGTGTTGACGACCTTGCCGTAGTCCTTGGAGCCCTTGTCGGCGTCGATGACGGCGAGGAAGTCCGGCGCCGGCGGGTCGTCGACTGCGTCCTCGTTGAGCGTCTTCACCGGGTTGACGGCCAGGTGCGTGCCCTGGATGTCCGAGCCCTTGGTGTCGCCGACGTTGGAGTCACCGGCCCATACGAGCAAGTACTCGTGGTGCCCGGCGGGCTGGCCGGCCGCAACGGCACGAGCCGCGGTCGACGAGGTGACCAGGTGGTTGGTCACCCAGTAGTTCTTTCCGTCAGTTCCCTTGACGACGGACCTGACGACCTGCGTCGCCGCGGACGCGCCGGTGTGAGTCAACCCCACCAGCACCCCCAGGGCGAGGATCAGCGCAAGCCCCAGTGGCAGACGGCGTCCGCCAAATTTCGCGACCGCGTCGGTCATGCGGTCTCCCTCCTCCTGCATCAGCGGCGAGCCGCTCTGGACATTTCGGATGCGGACGCTAGTGTTCGTTGAGTTACTTAGTCAAGTTATGTGGCTTAAGCCACTTTCGCGTGTCGTGGAGGTTGACGCCCGTGCACATCGAAAGCCTCGAGACTCCTTGTCTCGGCAACCGCAGCTACATCGCGATCGACGGCTCGACCGCGGTCGTCGTCGATCCACCGCGCGACATCGACCGTGTCGAGGAGGTGCTGAGCGCGTACGACGCGGCGCCCGCACTGGTGCTGGAAACGCACCGGCATGCCGACTACGTGTCGGGTGGCCTCGAGCTCGCACGCCGCCACCGCGCCGACTACGTCGTGCCGCCGGGCGAGCCACAACCACGCTTCCGCTACGCCGCGGCGACAGACGGGGCGTCGTACGACGTGGGATCGATCCGCATCACCGTGATGGCGACGCCGGGGCACACGCCGCACCACGTCTCCTACATTCTCGGAACGGATGAGGGCCCGATCGCGGTCTGTACCGGCGGGTCGCTGCTGCACGGCTCGGTCGGCCGCACCGACCTTCACGGCGACGACCAGACCGTGGCGCTCGCGCACGAGCAGTGGCGCTCGGCGCGGCGTCTCGTGAGCGGCCTGCCGGCGAATGTGCTGCTACTGCCGACGCACGGGTTCGGTTCGTTGTGCTCTGCCGGGCCGGCCAGCGACACCGCATCGGCGACGCTGGGCGAAGAGCGAGAGGAGAACCCCGCGCTGCTGACCGCAGAGGATGCATTCGTCGCGACACTCGTCGCCGGTTATGGTCCGGTCCCCCGGCACTACGCGCGACTGCCGCTGCTCAACGCAGCGGGGCCGGCGCCGATCGACCTCAGTCGCGCGCCGCTGCTCGACCCGTCGCAGCTGCGCGCGCGTCGCGACGACGGTCACTGGCTCGTCGACCTCCGCGACCGCCGGTCGTTCGCGCAACTGCACCTCCGCGGAAGCATCAACGTGGAGGTCACCGGTCCGCTTGTCGCCTACCTCCCCTGGTTGCTCCCGGCCGGTGCTGGTGTCGTCCTGCTCGGCGATGTCGAGGCGGTCAGCTCGGGCGCCCGGCAACTCGCCCAGGTGGGCATCGGCCGGCCGCTCGGTGTCGCTGTCGGCTCGGTGTGGGACTGGGTGGACGGCGAGCCCGACGACGTCCGGTCCTATCAGGTGGCTGACTTTTCCCGCTATGTCGCCGCTGCCGAGCGCGGTGTCGCCACGGCGCTCGATGTCCGGACCGAGCAGGAGTGGACGGCCGGGCACGTGCGCGAGGCCCTGCACCTGGCGCTACCCGACCTGGCCGACATCGTCGATCCGAGCCGTCCTCCGGCGGCTTTGTCCGCTTCGGGCGAAACGTGGGTCTATTGCGGCGGTGGGTTCCGCGCGGCGATCGCGTCGTCACTGCTCGATACGGCTGGTGCGCGTGTGACGCTGATCGACCAGCCCTTTTCCGAAGCCGTTGCGGCCGGCTTGACCGTGCGTGAACCGATTCGCCGCCACGGCGCCGCCAATCCGCAATTTATTTCTCGCGAGGCGATACGGTGATCGCAACCACTGGCAACGGGGAGCTGGATGTCGTTGCACCGGTTGTCCTGCGAGCTGCCCGCCGCCGCCCGGTCCGTGACCGAGGCGCGTCGTTTTGTGCTGACTGCGCTTCGACGTTGGGGTTGCGACGATCTCGCCGACACCGCCGCGTTGCTGACCAGCGAGGTGGTGACCAACTCCATCCTGCACGCACGTACGCCGGTGAAGCTCGCAGTGATCCAGCTGTCGGACGGCGTCCGGGTCGAGGTCACTGACGGATCGCCCCGCAAGCCGACGCTTCGGGTCACCAGCGGCGATGCCACGAATGGTCGGGGCATGGCGCTGCTCGAAGAACTCGCCACGACGTGGGACGTCAAGGTCGAAGGCAACGGCAAGACGTTGAGCTTCACGATCTCCGGGTCCGTCGATCCATGGGTGGCCTATACCGGCGCTGAGTGGTCGGTGGAGCGATGAGTGATGCGCGCGAGGACGAACGACTGCACGACGTGCGGCTCCTCGGCGTACCAGTGCGGGTGCTGGTCGCGAGTCGTCAACACCACGACGAGCTGATGCACGAGTTCGCGCTGCTTGCGGTGGCAGAGCCGCAGGAGGACGTCCCGCAACGGATGATCACGCTCATCGATACGCTCGGCCGCCAATATGCGAGCGCGACCGAACGGCCGGATTCCGAGGTCGATGCGGGGCTTGCGCGCGGCGACGACACAGTGGACCTGACCTACCACGTGTCGGCGCATGTCGTCGAAGCCGCGGACCGGTTGGCCGAGCTCATGCGTGAAGCCGACGAGTTCTGCGCCCGCGAAGAAATGCTGACGATGCAACGCAGCGAGACGATGCGCGAATTCGCCCAGTGGTACCTGGATGAGTTCCGCCGACAGGTCGGGGGCGAACCACCGCGACCCTGGGATGGTCCGCTCGACGCTTAGGCATCTGTCCGGAACTGAAGCCGTCAGTCCAGGAGAGCGGTGCCGAGGATGTTGGCCATGCCCTGGATGAAATGGGCGTCGAATCGGTCGAACTTGTTGGGCCTTGAGCGTTCGGCGGTGATGACGCCGACGATGCCGGCCGGTCCGAAAATGGGGGCACCGATAGCAGACCTGGTCGGATCGACGGCAGACGCGTCGTTGGCGTCGAATCTCGGATCGTGCCGGATGTCGTCGACGACGACGACTCTGCCCGCCAGTGCGACGTAGCCCGCGAATGACCGGCTTCCCGAGGGGACCGCGACTCGCCGGTCGATCTGTGGGGAGGCGACATTCACGCGGAGTTCGTCGCCGTCGGGGATCACGTCCAGCATGACGACCTGATCTGCATGGAGCAGCCGGCGGGTTGCGTCGACCGACCCGGCAATGATCACTGTCGCGGCTGCGCTCGGGTCTATCCGCTGGCGGAGTGCCTGCACACCGAACAGCGCGAGCGTCTCCGCTTGCAGCTCGCGCGTCTCGATGTCGCGGTCGATCTGGTTGCGCTCGCTCTGGTCGCTCATGACGCCGACCAGGCCAACAAGTTTGCCGTGCTCGTCGAGGACCGGTCCCGACGACAGGCGCCCGAGGAATCGGCTGCCATCACGGCGCGACAACATGAGGGTTCCGGAGTAGCGGTTCCCCTTGATAAGCGAGTTGTGAATGCTGTTGGAGTCGTCGGCCGCCTCCGGGGCAACGAACAGCTCGCGACCGTTTCGGCCGACCACCTCGGCAGCGCGCCAGCCGAGGAGACGCTCGGCTGCGGCGTTGATGTAGAGGACCGTTCCCTCAGGAGTAGCAGCGGTTACGGCCTCTCCGATCGAGTCCAGCAGGCTGGCTCGCAGGCGAGCCTGGGTAGCCGCTTCGTTGCGCGCCGTGACGTCACTCACGAGCGCAACTGACCCCTCGTAGCGGCCGGCCTGATTGAACAGCGGGGTCGTGTCCACCTCCGCGACGAACGTCGATCCGTCGGCCCGACGAATCTGCTGCGTGAAATGCACCCGATGGCCGGCGCGGACACGCTCAGTCCGCTCCCTGACCACCGGCAGGTCCTCCGGCCTGAAGATCTCGAGGATCGGAAGTGCGACAAGGTCCTCGACCGAATAGCCCATGATCTGGGCCATGCGCCGGTTGGCGTATCGGGTCCGGCCGTTCCAGATGACCCAGATGCCCTGGCCGATGGCCTGAAGGATCTGGCCGTAGAGCAGGGCCTCGGCCTCGCCGGCAGGATGGTCCGCCGTTCCCACATTTGCCACCCGAGTGATGGCGGCGGCCAGCGTGAGCCCCTCGGCCACGAGGCGATGGACAGCATTGACGCGTTCGACGTCGGTTTCGGCGTACAGGCGATGGCCGGCCTCGGATCGTTCCGGCTCAAGAAAGTGGAATCGGCTTTCCCAGGCTCGCAGCGTGCTGACACCTACGCCGGTCCGCCGGGAAAGCTCTCCCACACGCATGCCCATGACACCGGACAGTAGAGACCTCCACAGAAAGTACAAGGGTTCAACGTCATCTCTAGACGCTATTTCTTGCAGTCCCTGTAGAAGGA
>JAVEEE010000381.1 GCA_030840615.1 Frankiaceae bacterium
ATCGTCGCGACAGCCAACATGAGCCCGCTGCGCTTCTTCGGCAAGTTTGCCGGGGCCGGCTTCAACTTCGACAAGATGGCCGCCAAAGACGTCGCCGCGCAGACGGCGGGCGGGCCGGCCGCGACTCTCGACGCCCTCCGCCGTGCGTCCAACCGGAGCACGAGCCCGCCCGGACCCGTCGACTCATGGCTGGGTGAGACCATCATCCACAGCGAGGACATCCGCCGCCCCTTGAGCATCACCCACGACTATCCGACCGCTGCCGTCGTGCGGGTGCTGGACTTCTACAAGAGCTCAAACCTGATCGTCGGGGCCAAGAAGCGCATCAGCGGCGTGACCCTTCGCGCCACGGATGCCGACTGGTCGACCGGCAGCGGCCCCGAGGTGACCGGCCCAGCCGTCTCACTGCTGCTGGCCATGACCGGTCGCAAAAGCGCCCTATCGGACCTTTCGGGTGAAGGGCTCGCAACCCTCCAGTCGCACATGTAACACGCGACGTGCGTGATTCGCCTCCCGATGCGGCGGCGCCGGAGTAACGTCCCGATGCGCAAGCCGCTGCCGGGGGGGCAACGGCTCCGCCTCGGGAGCGTGCCATGCAGCCACGCCAGCAACCACGACGACTTTCCAGCGTCTTCCTGCGCGGCATTCGTCGCTATCGGAAGTCGCCGATCGCGCACGGCGACAGATGTCGCTTCACACCCTCGTGCTCCTACTACGCCGAAGAGCTGTTGCGCACCCGGGCCCTACCGGTCGCGCTCGTGCTCATCGCCGGCCGGGTGCTGAGATGCAACCCGCTCGCCCATCAGCGGGTCGCCGACCCGGTCGGCCGCGGCCGCAGACGCGGGCTGCGTCCCAACGCCGTGCCGACGTTCCTCTCGGTGCTGGCGCTCAGCAGCTTCGTCGTCGTCGTCACTGCCGGTGTGGCCGGTGCGGTCGGCGTCACCAACGGCTGCACCGCGACCATCAACGGCCGCGACCCGGCAACGCTCGACAAGGACCACGCACTCGTCGTGCACAAGGGCGAGAGCGTGTCGGTGACGGGCACGGTCCCCCCGTCGGTCGCCGGGCTGCCCAAGGACCAGCTGACCAGCAACACCCACATCGACGTGTCGCTCATCCAGGGTGTCTTCGACGTCTCGTCGTCGGACCACCCGGGGCACGGACCGAACTGGGGCGGCACGCAGAACGTCGATGACTACCTGAAGTACGGCGTCGGGCTCTACCACGTCACGGGTGTCGCAACGGGAAGCCCCGGCTGGAGCTGCGACGGTGACGGCTACATCGAGCTCAAGGACGGCAACCCGCTCGGCAAGCCGGCCGGTGCCGGTGCAGCCGCGTTCGCGGTGATCGGCGGCGCCGGTGCCCTGTTGTCCGCCCGTGGCAAGCCGGACGACGACGCCTCGTTGCCCGCGTCGGAGGAGGCGGACGCCGGCCCCGAGGCACAGAAGGAGTGGGCCGAAGGGGAACGTCTCGCCCTCCGCCCCGCGCCCGGCGAGGAAGGTCTGGCGGGCTTCGGCTGCCTGATCATGGTGCTCGTCGCGTGCTTCCTGGCCGCCGGGATGTCGACCGCGGGCCTCTTCGCCATCGCGACCTCCGCGCCGGGCGGATCGGCGAAGCGGCGCATCTGGGCGCACGGTCACCCCATCGCAGGCTTCATCTTCGGGCTGATCGGCGGGCTCGGCATCACCGTGCTGCTGCAGCAGTACGCGGTGTGGCCGCTCACGATCGTCACGGCCATCGCGTTGCCGGTCGTCGTCGGTCTGCTGTGCGCCGTCCGCGCCTACCTCGGTCGTCCCTACAAGCGATAAGCCGTCGCGGTTGCCCGGAGCCCCGTGAAAGCGTGCGTGCGTGAGCGACTATCGCAGCGTCAACCGGGCCGGCTGGGACGAACGCGCGCCGGCGCATGCAGCCTCACCCGGTTATGCCTTCGATCAGTTCGTCCGAGATCCCGGCTTCTTGAGCTACGTCGTCCGCTTCGACCTGCCGAGACTGGGCGACATCAGGGGTCTGCGCGGCGTACACCTGCAGTGCCACATCGGCACCGACACGATCTCGCTGTCGCGACTCGGTGCGCGGATGACGGGCCTCGACTTCTCCCCTGCCTCGCTCGCCGAAGCGCGTCGACTGGCACACGCGACCGGCGCGGACGTCGACTTCGTCGAGTCCGACGTCTACGGCGCCGTCGACCGCCTCGGGCCCGAAGGGTTCGACCTCGTCTACACCGGCATCGGCGCGCTGTGCTGGTTGCCGGACATCCGGCGTTGGGCGCAGACCGTCGCTGGTCTGCTCCGGCCCGGCGGCCGGTTGTTCATCCGGGAGGGCCATCCGATGTTGTGGACCCTCGCCGATCCACGCGAGGACAGCCTGCTGGTTGTCGAGCACCCCTACTTCGAACGCGACGAGCCCATGGTCTGGGACGAGGGCGGGACCTACGTCGAGACCGAGGTCGAGTTCGTGCACAACGTGACGCACGAGTGGAACCACGGTCTCGGCGAGCAGGTCTCCGCGCTGTTCGCCGCCGGCTTGGAGCTGACGATGCTGGTCGAGCACGACAGCGTGCCGTGGGAGGCACTGCCGGGACAGATGGAGCAGATCGACGACAAGGAGTGGCGCCTGCGGGACCGACCCTGGCGGCTCCCGCACTCCTACACGCTGCAGGCGAGGAAGCCCGCCACGGACTGAGTCGCCCCTCGACGTCAGTTCTCGGCCGGGGTGTAGTCCAAGGCGCGATCGATGTCGTCGTAGATCTGCAGACCCACCGGGGAGCGCATCTCCTCGGCGAGGTGACCCAGGAGTCCAGCGGTGCGCGCCAGCAACGCGAAACCACGCAGGATCTCCGGCGGAAAGCCCAGGTCGGCCAGCGCCGCTCCGCACACCCCGGCGCCGTTCAACGGCAGGGTCCGGCCGAGCACCTGCGCGTGGG
>JAVEEE010000416.1 GCA_030840615.1 Frankiaceae bacterium
TCTGCCGGAAGAGGAAGAAGTTGGGCTCCTTGATCGTCGACATGCAGACGTCGGGGTGCTCGGCGAGGTAGTAGTGCAGCGACGTCGTGCCGCAGCGCGCGGCTCCGAGGATCAGGAAGTTCGGCAGCATCGGGGCGGCGGCTACCTGCCCTTGAAGGTGGGTTCACGCTTCTCGACGAACGCCCGCGCGGCTTCCCGGTGGTCCTCTGTGGTGCCGGTGTGGATGTGGTGGGTGGCCTCGAGGTCCGAGCACTCGCCGAACTCGCCGTGAACGGCGCGGTTGAGGTTCTCCTTCATGTAGCGCAGGGCCACCCGCGGGCCGGCCGCCAGCCGCCGGGCCCGTTGCATGACCTCGTCGGTGAGCTGGGCGGCAGGGAACACGGCGTTGACGAGCCCGAGTTCCGACGCCTCGCCGGCGGTGAGCCGGTCGGAGAAGAAGTAGAGCTCCTTCGCCTTCGCGCTTCCGACCAGCCGGCTGAGAAACCAGGTGCCGCCGAAGTCTCCGGAGAATCCGACCCGAGCAAACGCCGTGGTCAGCACGGCGGTGTCCGCGGCGTACCGCAGGTCGCAGGCGAGGGCGAGAGCCAGGCCAGCGCCGGCGGCCGGGCCCGGCAGGGCCGCGATCGTGGGTTTGGGCATCTCCCACAGCCGGCCGCTGGTGCTCCGCTGAGCGAGTCGTTGCAGATGCACCGTCGAGTCGTAGGACGCACCGTCTCCGAACAGCGCGACCTGCTCCGCCATCGCCTTGACGTCGCCGCCGGCGCAGAACGCGCCGCCGGCGCCGGTCAGCACCACGGCGCCGACCGAGTCGTCGGCGTCGATGTCGGCCAGGACCCGGCCGAGTGCCCCGATCATCGCGGGGGAGAAGGCGTTGCGGCGCTCCGGACGATTCATCGTGAGGACGGCGACGCCGTCGTCGATCTCGGCCAGCAGGTCGCCGGTGCCGGTGTCCAGCTCGGTCACGTCAAGCCTCCACTCGTTCGAATCTCACATTGGCGATGGTCCGCGGGTCGCCGTGGGTCGTGCCCGCGACGCGGACACCGATGATGCCTTGGTCCTGCTCGCCGGCGGCGGCGACGAAGCTCACCAGCTGTCGCCCACCGTCGAGCTCGAGAGCGTCGCCGACCGCGTCGGTGCCGAGGACGGCCGCCCACCGCGCGGCCGCGGCGGCCGGTTCGACTGCAGCGACGACGAGACCGAGCAGCCCTCCGGTGCCGTGGCTCGGCACGGTTGCGGTCCAGGCGGGTCCACCCCACCGCCACGAGCCGGGAGGCGTCGTGACGTCGAGCGCGACGATGGCGCCCGGGACGTCCTTGGGATGCAGGTGCAGGTCGACGATGTCGTCGTGGGTGGTGTCCCAGACGACCCGGACTCCGAGATTGTCGAGTCGACGCCGCACTCCCGCGGCGTCGAAGGTCTCGAACATCGCCATGTAGCCGCCGTCACCCCCGCGGCGATCGAGCTGCCGGCCGGCAGCCGTGCCTGCCTGCACCGGTGACACGATCTCGACGAACGTGTCACCGACGGCATATACGGCGTTCTCGAGCCCAAAGTGCCCGACGCCCACGTCACGGAATGGCGCACGGACGCCGAGCGCCTGTTCGAGAGTGCTGGCCGTGCCGGCCAGGTCGTGCGCGGCGAGCACCACCTGACGCAACCGCGGAAGCTGCATGGTGGGCACTGTAAATGGTCACGCTCTGATCACGGATCTCGCGCAAGCGACGACCTGATCACCGTCAAGTCACGATTGGCCGCGCGGGTCCTTCGCGCCATTCCCTTGCTCGTCACGCGGACCTAACTTGAGCGCGCCCTGGCGTTGTCGTGACGAATGGAGAGCCAAGATGAGATCGCTCACCAAGGCCGCGGCGGCTCTCGCCGTGACCGCAACGGCCGTGACGGCCTGCGGTGGAGGAAGCGGAACGCAACGAAAGCCGGGACAGCAGGTCGACACCGGCAACTTCGACAAGTCGGCAGCCAACACCGCGGGCACGCCGAGCCAGGGCGGGGTCCTCAACGTCCTGGGTGTGGGCGACGTCGACTTCCTCGATCCCAACATCACGTACTACTCCGTGGGCTACGAGATCGCGCGGCTCATGAGCCGGCAGCTCTATACCTATCCGGCAATCACCGGCAAGACGACGACAGTCGTTCCCGATCTCGCGACTTCGATGCCCGACATCAGCGCCGACGGGACGACCTACCGCATCACGATTCGCCAGGGTGCGAAGTGGAACACCGAGCCAGAGCGGCAGGTCACGGCTGCCGACCTGGTCCGCGGCCTGAAGGTGACCTGCAACCCGTCCCAGCCGTTCGGCGGACTCACCGATTTCTCGGACCTCATCAAGGGCTACGGCGCCTTCTGCGACGGTTTCGCCAAGGTCGAGACCACGGCCAGCGCCATCGCCGACTACGTGAAGGGCCATGACATCAGCGGCGTCGCCGCGGACCCGAGCAACCCACTCACCGTGGTCTTCACGCTCACCCACCCGGCCACGTACTTCACCAACATGCTGTCGCTTCCGCCGTTCTCGCCACGTCCGATCGAGTCGATGTCGTATGTGCCTGCGAGCGCTCAGCTCGCACAACACACCTTGTCCGACGGGCCCTACGAGGTGAAGTCCTACAACCCCACGCACGCCTTCGTCCTCGTGCGCAACCATGCTTGGGATGCGACTACCGACAACGTGCGCAAGGCCTACGTCGACGAGATCCGCATCTCCGAGACGGGCAACCAGGACACGATCCAACAGCAGCTTCAGACCAACGTCGCCAGTGCTGACATGGCGTTCGACACCGGAACTCCCTCGACGGTTGTGCCGGAGCTCCTCGCAGCCGACGACCCGAACCTCAACGTCCAAAGTGGAGTGGCTTCCAACCCCTACATCGTCTTCAACACAGCATCGCCGAACAACGACGGCGCACTGCGCAAGCCGGAAGTGCGGCAAGCCATCGAGTTCGCGCTGGACCGTGACCACCTGATCCAGGACGCGGCCGGCCCGAAAGTCAGCCCACCGCTGACGCACATCCTGCCGCCGACGATCGACGGGTCCGAGGTGTTCGACCTCTATCCCCACAGCACCGAGCGCGCCAAGCAGATGCTGCAGGACGCCGGCGTACAGAGCCCCACCCTCAAGTTCCTCTACCGGCCCGCGTCTGCCACTTCTCAGAAGATGTTCCAGACCGTGCAGGCCGACCTCGGCGATGTCGGCATCAAGGTCAAGGGCGTGCCCGTGCCCAACGCGGACTTCTACGTCAAATACATGATCGTGCCGCAGGTTGCCCGGCGCGGTGTGTGGGACCTGTCACTGGCCGGTTGGGGACCGGACTGGTACGGCGATGCGGCGCTGTCGTTCTTCGGCCCGCTGTTCGACGGAAGAGTCCTTCCGCCGTCGTCGAGCAACTTCGGACTATTCAACGACCCGGCGGTCAACACCCTGATCGACAAGGCCAAGGTAGCGACCAACCACGACGAGTCGACCAAGCTCTGGGCGCAAGCCGACCGCAAGGTGATGGAAGACGCGGCCATCTTCCCGATCACCGATCCGAACACTCCCGTCTACCACGGCAGTCAGGTGCACAATGCGATCTTCCTGCCGGTCCTCAACCAGTTCGACATGGCCAACGTGTGGCTCGAGCCCGGCAAGAGCGGCGGCTGAGCCCCATGTGGCTGGCGCCCGAACACCCGGGCGAGGGTTCGGGCGCCGGTCCACGGGCGCGACGGGACGTGCTGTCCGGCTACGTCGTCGTGGTGACGGGGGCCGGCGGCGCGGCCGGCCGGGCAGTGGTCGAGCGGCTGGCCTCTCGCGGTGCGTTCGTCGTCGCCGTCGACGCCGAGGAGTCGCGGCTGGGACCACTGGTGGAGTCAGTGCTCGCGGCCGGCGGACGCTGTGCCGGCCGCGCTGTAGATCTGGTCGACGAGGTGGCGACGTATTCGTGGGCGTCGTCCCTCGTCGACCAGTGCGGTCACGTCGATGGGCTCATTCACCTCGTGGGTGGCGCCGGCGGCATGCCCGACATCGAGGCCGACTCCTCGGACTGGGACTGGATGCAGGCTCTCGTCGTCCGGACGCTGCAGAATGCGTCGGCTGCTCTTCGCGAGCAGCTGCAGGTGAGCGAGTGTGGCCGGCTGGCTGTCGTGTCGTCGCTCGAGGCCGGCCGGCCGACCGCACGTAACGCCTACTACGCCGCGGCGCAGGCGGCTGCGCATGCGTGGGTGTTCGCCGTCGCCGACTCCTTCCGCGGCACGCGCGCCGCCGCTACTGTCGTCAGCCTGCGCGGTCTGCTCTCGCCCTCGATCCTGCGGACGCATCCGGTGAGCAACCTCCCCGGATTCGTCGACGTCGAGGTGTTGGCGCGTTGTGTCGAGGGGCTGTGGAGCAGATCGGCGCAGGAGCTCAACGGCGCTCGCATCCGCCTCGACCACGAGACTCCGTTACCAGGTTGAGGTCGGTAGGGTGGCCGGGTGATCCAGCGCGTCGCGTTCGGGCGAACCGGCCATCTGAGCTCTCGGGTCATCTTCGGATCTGCCGGTATCGGCCGGGTCGACCAGGAGACAGCCGACCGCCTCCTTCCGCTGCTGCGCGAGTTCGGCGTGAACCACATCGACACTGCTGCCATGTACGGCGACGCCGAACTGCGCCTCGCGCCGTGGCTGCGCGACAACACCGGTGAGTTCTTCATCGCGACCAAGACCCACCATCGCGAGGGAGATGCAGCCCGCGCGAGCCTCGAGCGGTCGCTCAGCCGACTCGGTGTCGACCACGTGGACCTCATCCAGCTGCACAACCTGGTCGAACCCGACGAGTGGGAGGTCGCGCACGGACCGGGCGGCGCGCTGGAGGCGTTGCAGCAGGCGCGTGACGAAGGTCTCGTCAGGTTCATCGGCGTCACCGGGCACGGCTTGCGCATCGCCCAGATGCACCTGCGCAGCCTGAAGCGCTTCGACTACGACTCGGTCCTCCTGCCTTACAACTTCACGTTGCTTCGTGACGCCGGTTATCGCGGTCAGGTCGACGAGCTGTTGGCTGTTTGCGACGAGCGCGGGGTGGCCGTCCAGACCATCAAGTCGATCGCGCGCCGGCGGTGGGCCGAGGCAAAACCTGGCGAGGGCGAGATCCGCCAGAGCTGGTACGAACCGCTGACCGACCCGGCTGCGATCGCTCGTGCGGTCCGGTTCGTGCTGG
>JAVEEE010000460.1 GCA_030840615.1 Frankiaceae bacterium
TAGGACGCCTTGCGTCCGGGAACGGTCTTGGCAGTCATCGCGGCATTGAACCTCTCGTGCTCCGCCACCGAATCGAGGGCCTTGGCCGGACCGCGCGGTCGGGCCGCCCAGTGCACCCAGCCGATCGCCATCACGGTCGCGACAGTCGGCAGGCCGAGCGTCCAAGCCAAGATGGCCATCTGGTGTTGCCTCGCAGCGGGTTGTCAGTCAGCAGGTCGTGTGGCTCCACATGGTAGGTCGCTTGTCAACGTGATCGCATCTTCCGTCACGGCGCGCCGACCCATTCGCTCGTCCCGTCGCCGAACAGCTGCTCTTTCCAGATCGGCACGGTCGTCTTCAACTCGTCGATGAGTGCGCGCGCGGCGTCGAACGCCTCACCCCGATGGGGGCAAGCGACCGCCACCACGACGGCAAGATCGCCGACCGCGAGGTCGCCGACCCGGTGCACGGCGGCCACGGCTACGGCCGGAAACCGTTGCGCCACAGAGTCCGCGACCTGGCGAAGCTGCGCGGCTGCGTCGGGATGCGCCGTGTAGGAAAGCCGCTGCACGTCGCGGCCGCCGTCGACTTCCCGGACAGCGCCGACGAACACCACGACACCCCCAGCTGCCGGTGCTCGGACCGCGTCGAGCACCTCGTCGACCGACAGCGGTGTCTCCCGGATCTCGGCCAACCGGACCGTCGTAGCAGGCTCAGCCATGTCGTCGCCGCCGGGCAGCGCGGGCACGCGCGATCGCGACGGTGCCGACCAGCGCGACGGTGGCGCCCGCGGCCGCGCGAGTCGCGTCCTTGCGCTGCAGGCGGGGCAGCCGCCGACCGGCGCGGTCCCCCAGAGACTCGAGGTAGGTCCGCAGCGCGTCGCTGTTGTTCCAGCCGGGCGCCCAGCCCGCCGCCCGCAGCCGGTGCGACCCGACGACCCACGGATGTGCGAGGTAGTGCAGCTCGCTGGCCGGCGACGGCAACACACCGATGCGGTGCAGCCGCTCGGCCGTGGCAAACGCCATCGACGCCGGCACGACGAGCGAGCGCAGACCGCTGATCGCCTCGACCTCCGCCTGCGTCAGCCATCCATCACAACCGACCGTCAACGGCCCTTCGACCTGACCAAGCGCCGCCCACTGCAACGCGCTCACCAGGTCGTCGAAGTGGCAGAACTGCCAATGGGCCTCGCTCTCCTTGATGGCCAGCAGCCGCGGCGCCTCGAACAACCGCGGAAGCATGGCGTCGGCCACCGGGCCGATGACCGAGGCCGGCCGCACCATCACGACGTTGACCGACGGATGTGCGCGCGCGGTGACCGCAGCCAGCCGCTCCATCTCGACCCAGTCGCCCACCAGCGTGAGATCTGGCTCGGCCCGCAGCGGCGCGTCGTCGGCGAGCGGCACCGGGTTGCCCGGATCGGCGCCGTAGACCATCGCGCTGGTCAGGAGCACGACGCGACTCACCCCCGCCGCCGCAGCTGCCGCGAGCACCGTGTCCGTGCCCCGCACATTGACGGCGCGGCGTTCGGCGATGTCGGCGTCAGGCCTGCGGTCGGTCGCGAGATGGACCACCGTGTCGACGCCGGCCAGCCGGCTGCGCAGTGCGGGATCGCGCACGTCTGCACGTCGCCAGGTGACACCCGAGACGTCGCCGCGGCTCGTGTCGATGCCGACGACCCGCTTCACATCGTCGGCACCGACGAGCGCCCGCACGAGCCGGTCACCGAGCTCGCCGCGGGCTCCGGTCACCGCGATGGTGGCGGCGCTGTGCCCTGCGCGAACGCTCTTGCTGCCGACCGCCATCCCTTCATCTTGACGGTTACCGTGGAGTCATGACGGAGCGCCCATGACCGAGCTGCCGTTCGGCTTCACCGGGGGGAGCGTCCCAGAGGGCGCCGACCTCGGAGCGATGCTGCGCCAGCTCGGCGACCTGATGTCCGGTCAGAGCGGACCGGTCAACTGGAACCTTGCGCGCCAGGCGGCGCTGCAGGCCATCGGTGCCGACGCGGGTACGACGGCAGCCGACACCGAGGAGGTCACGGCAGCCGTCCGGCTGGCCGACGTCTGGCTCGACCCCCAGACGACACTGCTGTCGGGCGTGACGACCACCGAGGCATGGAGCCGCCGCCGCTGGCTGGAGGCGACCCAACCTGCGTGGTCACAGCTCGTCGAGCCGGTGGCCGTCCAGGTCGTGAGCGCGCTCGGCAACGCGATGCCCGAGGAGATGCGCACCGCGGCGGCACCGCTCATGGGCGTCATGTCGCAGGTCGGCGCACTGATGTTCGGCGGGCAGCTCGGGCAGGCACTCGGAGGCCTGGCGGGCGAGGTCGTGAGCTCCACCGACATCGGGCTGCCATTGGGTCCCGCGGGCGTGGCTGCACTGCTGCCGGAGGGAGTGCGCGCTTACGGCGAAGGGCTGGAAGTGCCGCTCGACCAGGTGCGGCTGTTCCTTGCCCTGCGCGAAGCGGCGCACCACCGACTGTTCGCGCACGTGCCGTGGCTGCGCGGCCACCTCCTCGACACTGTCGTGAGCTACGCACAGGGCCTCACGATCGATCCGTCCCGGCTCGAGGAGATGTCGCGCGGTGTCGACCCGTCCGACCCGGAGTCGCTGCAACGCGCCGTGACGGAAGGGATGTTCGCGCCGGAGCCGTCGCCCGAACAGCTGGTGACGCTCGGGCGTCTCGAGACTCTGCTCGCCCTGGTAGAGGGCTGGGTCGACACCGTCACGTTGGCCGCCGGCACGCCGGCACTGCCGTCGGTGGCGCCGCTCAACGAGACGATGCGTCGCCGGCGTGCGACCGGCGGCCCGGCCGAGGCGACGTTCTCCTCACTCGTCGGCCTGGAGCTTCGGCCGCGGCGGCTGCGGGACGCGGCGGCGCTGTGGGCGCTGGTCGGATCGCGCCGGGGCATCGACGGTCGCGACGCGCTATGGGCACATCCGGACCTGATGCCGACGGCCGACGACCTCGACGATCCGTTCGCCTTCGTCGACCGCGACAAGGATCCGCCGCTCGACCTCAGCAGCCTGGACGGCTGAGCTCAGCCCAGCCAGGCGCGGGTGGCCTCCCAGCCTTCGAGCTGCGGATCGAGGCGGTGCACGTCGCTCGTGGAGCGCACCCGATGCCACCCCGGTCCGACGTGCAGCCCACCCGGCGGCGCCGCCGCCCTCGCCTGATCCAGCGCATCGGCGGCATCCAGCGACACGCCGGCACGCCGAAACCAGTCAGGCACCGGCAACCGAGCGGCGACCGCGCACAACGCCCCGCTCTCCGCGGGGCACACGGCGACCGGCTGCGAGGTGAGCGCGCTGAACAGCTTGCCGAGCAGCAGCGGCGGCAGGTCCGGGACGTCGGCCACCACCAGCGCTGCCTCGTCGGCGCCGACACCGCGGACGGCGTCGAGTGCGGTCGCCACGTCAAGGTCGCCCGCGTCGATCACGACGACCGGCATGTCCGGCCAGCGCACCCGGCCGGCGAGCTCGACGGCTGCGGGCGCAGCCACGATCGCCCCCTCGACCTGCTCCATGGCCGCGACCATGTCAACGACGTCCTCGAGCATCGCCGCGGCCAGCCGCTCGTCGTCGACCCCGCCGCTGACGAGGACGGCGACGAAGCGGCGGGTCACGCCGCCGAGGACGACGTTAGCCCGGGGAGCGCGGCCGCCGCGGCCACGCCGTCGAGGTAACCGCGGGCACGCTCCAGCCGCGGGTAGCCGCTCAGCTCGGCCCAGAAGTCACGACCGTGTCCCGGCACGAGCAGATGCGCCAGCTCGTGCAACAGCACGTAGTCGATGACGTAGTCCGGCATCCCGACGAGCCGGCGCGACAGCCGGATGCTCCCGTCGGCCGGCGTGCACGAACCCCACAACGTCTCTTGGTTGTCCACCCAGCGGACGGACGACGGCACGGCGCGGCCACCGAGGTGCCGCGTCGACAGCAGGCGAGCTCGCTCGAGGAGCTCGACATCGCTACGCCGGCTGCGCTTCTCACCGGCCAGGACGCGACGCACCATCCGGTCGACCCACTCCGCCTCTTCCGCGCGCGACATCCGGGCGGGCACGTGCACGACGATGCGCTCGCCGACGCGATGCGCGGAGATCGTGCGACGGCGGCGAGCGCTACGCACGACCTCGACGGCGACGTCCGGACTGGTCACATCGAGGGCCAGCTGGTGATCGGGCATGGCGGGCACGCTAGACGACGGGCGCGACAACTTTCTCGTGCCCACACCGGGTGGACGGTGAAACTGCTGGTCAGCACACGGCTTTTCGACTCGTCGTGACGCCGTCCACAGCTCGGTTCCGAGTCGTCCACAGCGACACCCCGCCGTGTCAACACCTCGTCCCCAAGCCCATCCACAGGGACACGCCGACCGGCGTTGACTGCCCGCCGACCGTTCCCTAACGTCGTCGCCGACGAAGCCCCCGACGGATCAGAAGGACGCTCGCAAGGGGAAGGCGAGTGCCCGGACGATCCGTTCGGGGGCTTCGTGACGTCAGCGGCCGCTGAACGTCGGCCGGCGCTTCTCCCGGGTGGCGGCAAGCCCCTCGCGCAGATCCTCGGTGGCAAACGTCACGGGCTGCGCCAGTGCCTCGTACTGCAGGGCGTCCTCCATCGAGCGATGCCCGCCGGCCCGCAGTCCCACCTTCGTCAGCCGGGTCGCGATCGGTGCAGCAGCCGCGATGCGACCCGCGACGGCGAGCGCCTCCTCGAGCAGCGTCTCCGCGTCGTACACCCCGTTGGCCAGCCCGAGGCGAAACGCCTCGTCACCCTCGACGGAACGACCGGTCAGCAACAGCTCGCGCGCCGCGGCCAGCCCGACCACCTCGGGCAGCAGCCACGTAGCCGCCATCCCCGCATGCATGCCGAGCATCGTGAAGGGCACCGACAGCTTGGCTCCGCGGACGACGTAGCGCAGGTCGCAGGCGAGCGCGAGGCACAAGCCGGCCCCGATCGCGTGGCCGTTGACCGCTGCGATCGACGGCACCTCGAGCTCCCGGATCGACAGCCAGGTCCGGTAGAACGGCAGCATCCGATCGCGGATGGAGTCCACCGTGAGGTCCGGCGACTCCGCGATCCAGGACAGGTCGCCGCCGGCGCAGAAGGCCGAACCCTCCCCCGTGACCACGA
This sequence comes from Frankiaceae bacterium, assembly GCA_030840615.1. GTDB lineage: Bacteria > Actinomycetota > Actinomycetes > JAFAQI01 > JAFAQI01 > JAFAQI01. The sequence goes on from JAVEEE010000460.1 coordinate 5,113, forward strand.
CGCATCGGGCGGATCTGTCGCCGCGCAGCCCGGTGATCGTTTCGCCCCAGGCAGCCGTGAGCTCGCCGGTCATCGCGTTGCGCCGGTCGGGCAGGGCCAGGGTGAGGAGGACCACGCCGTCGTCGCGACGTTCTACACGCAGGGGTGAGGCGCTCATGGCCCGGACCGTATCCCGACACCCCCTGAGCGTGAATCCAGGGTAATCCACGCTCAGGCCGGTAGGGTTGAAAGCGGTTCGGCCGGCCACCGGCCGGCACACCGACCGAGGGAGGACCGGCCATGGCCGAGACCTACAACGGCTACTGCGTTAAGTGCAAGGAGAAGCGTGACTTCGATGGTGAAGTCAAGGTCAGCGAGTCTGGCCGTCGGATGGCACAGGGCATCTGCCCCGTGTGCGGCACCAAGATGAACCGCATCCTCGGCAAGGCCTGACCGCACCACCCGCTAGACAACGCGACGGCCCGGCGATTTCGCCGGGCCGTCGTTCTTCGTCGTACGGCGGCCTCGCCCGGTGCGCAGCCCGCGCCTGTGGACGATCCGACGCGCGTGCTCCTGGCTCCTGCCACCCTCAGCCCCATGTCCGCTGTGCGCCCTTATCGGGAGTCCCCGCCGCTGCCCGCCCGCCCGGTGCTCAAGCCCGCCCTGCGCCGACTGTGGCGGGACGGCGACGTGCTGCAGCTCGGGATCGACCCGCAGCACGCCGTCGTGCTCACCGGGGTGGGCAGCGCCGAGCTGAGGCTGCTGGATCTCCTGGACGGCACCCGTGACACGGACGCGGTCCTCGTCGACGCGAGCCAGGCCGGATGGCAAGCGGAGCAGGCACAACGGCTGGTGGTCGCGTTGCACGACGCGGGCTTGCTCGACGACGCCGCTCTCACCGACGCACCGGACGAGCGTGAGCGCCAGCGGCTGCTGCCGGATCGGCTCTCGCTGTCCGTGCGGCACCGCGCCCCCGGCGCCGCCGACCGGGTGCTGCGCCTGCGGCGCGAGGCGTCCGTCGTCGTGCACGGCGCCGGGCGGGTGGGTGCGGCCGTCGCGGCGTTGCTCGCCTCGGCCGGCGTCGCGCGGATCGGGTGCGTGGACGAAGGCCGGGTGCGGGCGGCGGACCTCTCACCTGCCGGCATCCCGTTGCAGTCGACGGGGAGCCGCGCTTCGGCGCTGATGCGCCGACTCCGGGGCACGGCCCCGACGACATCGGTCGGCGCGCCCGTTGCCGCGCCCACCTTCGCCGTGGTGGCGCCCACGGGCACAGTGGCCGCGCCGGAGACACTCGCCGCAGTGCGCGACCTCCCGCACCTGCTCGTGGTCGTCCGCGCCACATCGGCCGCCGTCGGCCCGTTGGTGCTGCCGGGCCGGACCCCGTGCATCCGCTGCCTCGAGCTCTCCCGCGGCGACCGTGACCGGGGCTGGCCGACTCTCGCCGCTCAGCTGGCGTGGTCGCCGCGCACCGTCGATCCCTGCGACCTGTCACTCGCAACGCTGGCGGCGTCGATGGCTTCGCTACACGCGTTGACGTGGATCGACACCGCCGGCGAAAGCCCGCCGGCGAGCTGCGGCGGACTGCTCGACTACGACCTGCTCGACGGGAGGCTGCGCCGGCGCACGGTGCGCGCACATCCGGACTGCGGCTGCGGCGCCGCTCCTGACATCATCACGCCGTGAAGCAGTCCGAGGCCGAAGCAGTGCTCGAGCAACTGCTCGAGGTGCTGGACGAGCGCTACGAGGCCGGGCCGACGACCTACGTCGTCAACCGTGCGACCGTCGAGCCGACCGGCACGGACCAATACGCCGTGGTGGTGGTCTTCCGTCGTACGGCGGACGGTCCGCTGCTGACGTTCACGGCCGACGCGCTGGTGCGCGTGAGCAGCGGCGAGCCGGTCAGTGCGGAACAGCTGGGTTGGGACATCTACCAGGTCGTGCTCGAGGGCGGTGGAGGCGAGGTCTCAGGCGCTGACGGCTCTGCCGTCGACGTCTGACGCCGCATCTCGGGACGCCGTGTCCTGGCGCGGCAGCTCGGCAAGCGTCCTCTCGCTGCGCGTCTCCCAGTCGCGGCAGAACTCCGTGACGCGTTGTGGCGAGCCGGGTCGGCCGAACAGGTAGCCCTGCCCGTCGTCGCAGCCCATCGACCGCAGCATGTGGAGCTGGCGTTCGGTCTCGATCCCCTCGGCCACGACCCGAAGCCCCAGGCCGTGCGCCATCGCGACACTGGCCTGCACGATCGTTCGACCGGCGTCGCCCTCCTCCAGCTGCGAGACGAACGACTGGTCGATCTTCACCTCGTCGATGGGCAGCTTGTTCAGGCGGCTCAGCGAGGAGTAGCCGGTGCCGAAGTCGTCGACCGACAGGCGGGTGCCGAGAGCGCGCAGCTGGCACAGCGTCTGGATCGCCTGCGACTGGTCTTCCATCAACAGCGACTCGGTGATCTCGAAGATCAGCCGGTGCGGGTCGATCATCGCGCGGTGGAACTCGCGGGCGATCGCCGAGCCGATGCCGGGCTCGCGGACGAGCCGTCCGCTGAGGTTCACGGCGATGGACAGTCCTTCGGTGGTGGGGTCGGTGTCCCAGCGGCGCATCTGCTCGCACGCTTCGCGAACCACCCACAACGTCAGCGGGACGATCATGCCGGTCTGCTCCGCCACCGGCACGAACGCCGACGGCGGAACGAGACCGCGCGTCGGGTGCTGCCATCGCATGAGTGCCTCGACCGCCGACACGGTGCGCGTGCGCAGGTTGATGATCGGCTGGAAGTCGAGGAAGAAGTCGTGACCGGCGATCGCGTGGTGCATGTCGCTCTCCAGCGACAACCGCTCGACCATCTCGGTCTGCATGGTGTCGTGGTAGAGCGTGACTCCGTGAGTGCGTTCGGCCTTGCTCGCATACATCGCCAGGTCGGCCTGACGCAGCAGCTCCATGGCGCGCTCCTCGACACCGCCGGTCGGGCGGCCCTCGGAGACGGCAAGCCCTCCGCTGGCTCGCACGGCAACCGTGCGCCCGCAGAGACTGAACGGGGTCTTGAGCTCCGCGAGCAGCCGTTGCGCGACCCGCAGCGAATGCGACGCCTCCAACTCGCAGAGCAGCACCGCGAACTCGTCGCCGCCGAACCGCGCCACGAAGTCGTGACCTCGGCTACTCGTCGCGAGACGCGCGGCCACACTGGAGATCAGCTCGTCACCGACCGCGTGGCCGAGCGTGTCGTTCACGTTCTTGAAGTCGTCGAGGTCGACGAAGAGCACGGACACGGCGCGGCCCGCTCCCAGCAAGTGCTGCAACCGGGCGACGAACGCCTCGCGGTTGGCCAGGCCCGTCAGTGCGTCGAGACTGATCCGTCGTTCGAGCGCCTCGGTGAGCTGTCCGCGCTCGTGCGACGCGGCAACGGCCTGCACGCGCTGCTGCTCCAGCACCTCGAGGGCGCGAGCGTCCGCAGTCCGAGTACGACGTACGAGGGTCGCCACGGTCAGGCTGATGACGAGGAAGAACAGGCCTCGTTCCGGCCAGAACGCCGACGGCACGTTCTCGCCGGGCACCCAGGACGACAGCGGCCCGGTGAGCAACGCTGACGACGTCGACGTGATGGCGGCGCCGAGAAACCCGAACCGCGCCGCGGCCAGGGTGGCGGGTACGGCCAGCCAGTAGGGGTCTGTCGGCCCCGAGTCGCCCAGATACGCGGGAAGCAGCACGCCGAGAGCGGTCGTCGCGATGACGACGGTCATGACGAACGCGGCGCTGGGACGGGTGAGAGCCGCTTGCCCGGCTGGCAGCTCGCTTCGCTGGCTGTCGGGCACGTTCACCTCGTCCACGTCGGGGCTCATGACTTGCCTGATCGAATCGGCCGAAACTGGCGGTCGGTGTTGCGCCGAAGGATGTGCCTAGAAAGAACTAGTCACCGGCCGTCCGGCGTCGTGGAAGTGGAACGGTCGCGGCGGCGGCTTGAGGTCCGCCCGCGGGCAGGTCTCGAGCGTGAGGCCACCGAAACCCAGCGCCTCGTTGCACAAGTCGCTGACGCTCCAGCCGCCCTGGCTGCCGAGCTTGGTGATGGTGGCTCGAAAGAGCGTGATCTCGTAGCGGGTCGGCACGCCGTAGGCGACCTGGATCGTGCCCATGAGCTCGGCGCTGCCCGGGGTGCCGTTGACGCCGTCCCAGGCCCGGTCGAACCGGCGCCACACACTGGGCTCCGCTTCCCACAGCCCGCCGACGCGGACGTCGCGCAGGGCGAGGTCCATGAGGATCGTGCGCGCGGACTCCTCGGGGATCACGGCAGCAGGCCGGATGACCTCGGTGACTACCCCTTCGTCCGGTGCATCGCTGGCGATGAAGCCCAACCAGTCGTCCACGACGTCTCCTCAAATCCGACTTCTTGTATGAGTCGGGTCCGGGAGAACGACGGTGAATAGTCAATGCGGATGGTCCAATGATCTCGTGAGCGACATTCCGCGATGGGCCATCTCGCGTGGCGCCAAACTCGCGAGCCTGCCGCTCGGTGTCGCCGGACGAGCCACGATCGGCCTGGGCAAACGCATCGGCGGCCGTCCGGCCGAGCTCGTCGCGTCCGAGTTGCAGGCCCGGACCGCAGAACAACTGTTCCGCGTCCTCGGTGAGCTCAAGGGCGGCGCGATGAAGTTCGGGCAGGCGCTGTCCGTCTTCGAAGCGGCGCTGCCCGAGGATCTCGCCGGGCCTTACCGCGCCGCTCTCACCAAGCTGCAGGAAGCGGCACCTCCGATGCCGCCCGCCATGGTGCGCAAGGTGCTCACGAACGGTCTCGGACCGGACTGGTCACAGCTGTTTCTCACGTTCGACGACCGGCCCGCGGCGGCCGCCTCCATCGGCCAGGTGCATCGCGCGACCTGGGCCGACGGTCGCGACGTCGCGGTGAAGCTGCAATACCCCGGTGCCGGTCCGGCGCTTCTGTCGGACCTCAACCAGCTGGCGCGGTTCTCGCGGCTGTTCGCCGTCATCAACCCGGGCCTTGACGTCAAGCCGCTCATCACCGAGCTCAAAGCGCGGGTTGCAGAGGAGCTCGACTACTCACTCGAGGCAACATCTCAGGCGACCTTCGCCGCGGCGTACGACGGCGACCCCGACATCCTCGTGCCCAAGGTCGTGCACGACTCCGCCGGCGCCCTCGTCACGGAGTGGACCGACGGGACGCCGCTGTCACAGATCATCCGGGAAGGGACCAAGGAGCAGCGCGACCGAGCCGGACTGTTGTTCGTGCGCTTCCTCTTCTCGGGCCCGGCCCGTGCCGGCCTGTTGCACGCCGACCCGCACCCGGGCAACTTTCGGCTGCTCGACGACGGGCGCCTCGCCGTCCTGGACTACGGCGCTGTCAACCGACTCCCGACGGGACTTCCGGAACCGATCGGTCAGCTCGTGCGGCTCGCGCTGCAAGGACGCGCGGACGACGTCCTCACAGGTTTCCGCGCGGAAGGTTTCGTGCGACCCGAGTTTGACGTCGACGCCGGTGCGGTCCTCGACTACGTCACGCCGATGCTCGAGCCGATCCGCAGCGAGACCTTCCACTTCACCCGGGCCTGGCTGCGACACGAAGCCGCCCGGGTCGCGGATCCGCGGTCACCGGCCAACGCGTTGGGGCGTCAGCTCAACCTGCCGCCGACCTACCTGCTGATCCACCGGGTGACGCTGGGTGGCATCGGCGTGCTCTGCCAGCTCGGTGCGGAAGCGAGGTTCCGCGCGGAGATGGAACGCTGGCTGCCCGGCTTCGCAGCTGCCGACGCGACCTGATCGCCGGCTACTACCACTCCGCTGCCTACCACCGCTGCTGCCTACCACCACTCTGCGGGCAGGCTGCCTTCGATCTTCCGGACGTTGTCGCGGGTGCAGCTCTCGCAGAGATACTCGATGCCACGCGGACTCGACTGCACCGTCCATGTCAGTGGCGGTGGGTCACTCGTGCTGCCGCACCAACTGCACGACGCCGCGGTGCCCGGCTCGTCGGTCATCGACAGAGTGTCGCGTGTCCGACATCACGTCCACAGGTGCTTGCCGCGACCGGCTGCGACCCGGACCATCGACAACATGGGACGAACCGACACACATGACCTTGCCCGTCGCCTCGCCACGTTGCCGGTGTTCAGCACCTGCAAGCCCCGCGACCTGCATGACCTGGCCACCCGCGCACGTCACTCGTCGGTGCCGGCCAACTGGCCTTTGATCCACGAGGACACCCCCGCGGACGCCTGCTACATCCTGCTCGACGGAACCGCGCGGGTCGCCGTCGGCGGGTCGGTCGTCGCCACGCTGGAGGCGGGCGCCATCGTCGGCGAGGTGGCGCTCGCGACCGGCCGCCTTCGCAACGCGACAGTGACGTCGACGACGCCACTCGAGCTGGCGCACATCGACGCCGCTCAGTTCACGGCGCTGCTCGACCGCCGACCCGCGGTGCGGGAGGCGCTGCTGACCCGCATGAATGCAGTGGCAGCGACGGCCTGACCGAGCGACACTCATCGGGTGACCCGTGCTTCCCCGTATGCCCGCGAGGCCCGTCAACGCTGGGGTGACACCCGAGCCTTCCAACAGTCGCAACAGCGAGCAGCGGCTTACTCGCCCGCCGACTGGATCCGCATCCGCGCCGAAGCGGCCGACATCGAGCGGCGGCTGGCGGCCCTGATGCGGCGAGGCGACCGTGCGTCGGCGCGTGCGCCGGTGGCTCTGGCCGAGGAGCACCGCCAACATCTGTCCCGCTGGTTCTACGACTGCTCGCTCGCTCTGCATCGCCAGCTCGGCGACATGTACGCCGCCGACGAGCGCTTCGCCGCGCATTACGACGAGGTCGCTCTCGGGCTCGCGGGCTATCTGCGCGACGCCATCCACGCGAATGCCGACCGCGACGGCGACTGAGCCGGTCTGATAGGCAGTCCGACATGAGCGGGCAACCGGCAACGGCGGACTGGGACGTTGCTGTCGGCACCGGCCTGCTGCGCATCGGA
>JAVEEE010000483.1 GCA_030840615.1 Frankiaceae bacterium
CGACCACTGCTTTGCTGACGCTCCGGCGAGGTCGAGCGCGGTGCGGGCGTTCGTCACCGGCGCTGACGAGTGGCGCAACCTCGAGGAGTGGCCGCTCGCCACCTCACAGGTCGAGCTGCACCTTGCAACTGACCCGGCAACTGACCCGGGAACTGGCCCGGCAACGGGCGGGGCAGCTGGCCGGACGACCGGCCGGCTGGTCAGCGGCAGCGATGACGCAGGACAGACGACTTTCGTGTTCGACCCCGCCGACCCGACGCCCGCGCTCGGCGGGCGGACTACCGACCCGAGCGAGTCTGGCGCGAAGGACAACCGGCCGCTCGCGGCCCGCTCCGACGTCGTCTCGTTCACCGGCGATGCATTGCCCGACCCGATGGAAATCTGCGGCAACCCCGAACTGGAGCTGCGACTCGCGGTCACCAACCCACACTCCGACGTGTTCGTGCGACTGTGTGACGTCGATCCCAAGGGCCGGGTCGTCAACATCGCGGATGCATTCGTCCGACTGGACCCAAGCGCGCCGACAGAGCACCGCCAGCTCGTCCGGTTGACCCTCGACCCCTGCTGGCACCGTATCGTCGCAGGCCATCGCCTTCAGCTGCTGATAGCGGGCGGCGCGCACCCTAGGTTCGCCCGCAATCTGGGCACGCCGGGTCCGGTGGCCGACGGGTCTGCGCTCGAAGTGCAGCCGCACACCATCCATCACCGCGACACGACGCTGCGGTTGCCCGTGGTCGCGGGCGGCTGACGTTTACGGCGCATGACGACCGTCGACGTTCTCGTGATCGGCGGTGGTCCTGTCGGGCTGACCGCTGCTGCGCTGCTCGGAGATCTCGGCGTCGAGACGCTGCTGGTTGACCGCAAGCCGACCACGTCGTCGCATCCACGCGCGTTCGGCGTCCATCCACGCACGATGGAGGTCTGGCGGCGGCTCGGTGTCGCCGACGACGTGCGTTCGGTGGCGGTGCCCCCCGAGCACACCGCCGGCATCGGCTGGATGACCAGCCTGACGGGCATGGAGGTCGGGCGGCTCATGTTCCCGCCACCGCCGTCCGTCGAGGTGAGCCCCGAGCCGGGCTGCTTCTGCGCGCAGCACCGTTACGAAGCCGTTCTGCACGAGGCGGCCCAGGCCCGCGCTGCGGTCTCGGTCCGGTTCGGTTGCGAGGTGACGGCGATCCAGCGGCCTGACGCGCCCCGCCTGACGGTGGTCGACTCCTCGACCGGGGTCAGCGAGGTCGTAAGCGCACGCTACGTCGTCGCCGCCGACGGTTTGGCCAGTCCGGTTCGACAGCGGCTCGGCGTGAGGGAAAGAGCGACCGGCCGGTTCGGGCACTCGGTCAACGTCTACTTCCGCGCCGACCTTGCCCCGCTGCGCAAAGAGCGGCCGTTCGCCCTGACCTGGACCGTCGGCCCCGGAGCCGAGGGCACCTTCGCAGTCGTCGCAGCCGACCTCCACGAGTGGACTTTCAACTTCGAGGCAGATCCCGATCATGTGTATTCGGAGGCCGAGCTCATCGCGGCGGTGCAACGTGGCGTGGGCGATCCCGGACTCGCCGTCGAGATCCTGGACGTGCTGCGCTGGGACTACGAACAAGCGGTCACCGACAGCTGGTGCGTCGGGCGCACCTTCTTCTGCGGCGACTCCGCCCACCGATTCCCGCCGCACGGCGGGTTCGGCATGAACAGCGGAGTGCAGGACGCCGAAAACCTTGCCTGGAAGCTCGCCGCGGTGCTGCGCTGGGGAGCAGGCGAGAGCCTGCTCGACACCTACGAGACCGAGCGCAAGCCGGTCGCGACCTACAACAGCGCACGAGCCCTCGCCAACACGCAGGCCTTGGCCAGCGCGAAATGGGACGCCGAGCACGCTCAGGCGTCAGTAGATGCACAGGTCGAGCACTTCTTCACCCTTGGCCAACAGATGGGCACCGTCTACCGGTCGGCTGCTGTCATCGACGATGGCCAGCCGGTAGAACAGTCCACCGTCACGACCTACGTCGAGTCCGCCTGTCCCGGCGCACGCGCACCCCATGTTGAGCTGCGGGGCGCCGACGGGCGAAGCATTTCGACGATCGATCTCTGCCGCGGCAGGTTCGTCGCCCTGGTCGGCGCCGGGGCGCCAATACCGGACGAGCGACGCCCGGCGAGCGATGGTCGGCCGCCGATCGCCTGGGCCGCAATCGGTCCCACCGGTGACTACCGCCCCATCGGCCGGTCCTGGCATGACGTTTACGGTGTCGGTGATGCCGGCACCGTCCTCGTCCGTCCCGACGGTCACGTTGCCGCCAGGTTCGCTGAACCGCCTTCGCCAGCGACTGTCGCTGAAGTGGTGCAACGCCTCCTTGGGCGACTCGCGGGCTAGTCAGCGCCGCGCCTCCGGTCACGCGCCGTCTCGCTGCTCGCGAGAGTGCGCGATCGTGTCGCGAGCGACGTGGGAAACATGCTCGTCGACAAGGCGGTAGACCATTTCGCGGCCGCGGCGTTGGGTCGCGACGAGCCCCGCGGCACGCAGTGTCTTGAGGTGTTGTGAGGCAAGTGGTTGGGAGACCCCAAGGGCCTCGACAAGCTCATGCACACAGCGGGGTGCGTCGGTGAGCAGGTCGACGATCGCCAGCCGAAGCGGCGCGGACAAAGCCCGCAGCAGTTCACTCGCAGCGTCGTAGTCGCTGAGCTCGACGGAGGGCAGCACCGGAAGGGGTCCGGGGTCGTGCGGTTGAGCTCGGCTGCCGGCTGCGGCGTCGGACGGTGTCGTCATTGCCTTGCCCATCCATGCACGTATGCGCATTGGTCAGTACGACGGTTGGACGGTGTCATTGTCGCGCGCCCACTGACCAGTCGGTGCTTGTGGGAGTGGGAGGACTGCGGTGACTACGCGGCGACGGTGGCTAGCGGTCGGTCTGGTGGCCGGGGTGCTGGGATCGGGCTCTGGCTGTTCATCAACTGGACCCGCAGCTTCCGGATCCCGACCGGTCGCGGTGGTGGCAGCGGAGAACTTCTACGGCGACCTCGCCCGCGACGTGGGCGGTGGTCACGTGCAGGTCACGTCGATCCTGTCGAACCCCGACGCGGATCCCCACCTGTTCGAGCCGGGAAGCCGCACCGGACTGTCCGTCGCCAATGCAAAGGTCGTCATTCGCAACGGCGCCGGCTACGACGACTGGATGGTCAAGCTGCTCGACGCCGCACCGACCCGAGCACGACGGGTGGTGTCCGTCGCTGATGTTCTCGGCGTCGCCGGTCCGGACCCGAACCCCCACCTCTGGTATGACACGCCGTCGTTACCGAAGGTGGTCACGGCCATCGGCGACGCCCTGACGGCAGCTGATCCGGCACACGCGGACGACTACCGCGCTGGCGTCCGGCGAACGGTCATGTCGCTTCGACCACTGCAAGCCGCGGTAGCCCGGCTGAAAGCGCTTCATGGCGGCGCACCGGTCGCCTACACCGAACGCGTCCCCGGGCTGCTGCTCGCGGCAGCAGGTCTCCGGGTGCTCTCGCCGCCGGCATTCGCGCGAGCGATCGAGGACGGCGCCGACCCGGCACCGGCGGACATCGCGAAGATGCAGCGGCTGCTGACCAGCCACGCGGTGAAGGCCCTCCTCTACAACGAACAGGCCACCTCCGCGCTGACCGCGCGACTGCAGCAGACCGCGCGCACTGCCGGCGTACCGGTCGTGCCCGTCACCGAAACCGAACCCGCAGGCACCACGTTCGTGTCTTGGCAGCTCGCGCAGGTGACCGCGCTGACGAACGCGCTTGACCGGTGACCGCGGTGCCAGTGCTCAGACTGGACCGGGTAGCCGCCGGCCACGGCAAAACCCCGCTCTGGTCGGACCTCACGTTCGACATCGCGCCCGGCGAGTTCATCGCGGTGCTCGGCGGCAACGGCACCGGCAAGACCACCTTGTTGCGGATCCTGCTCGGTCAACTCGATCCTGCGGCCGGGAGGGTCGAGGTGCTTGGCAGTCCACCGCGTCGCGGCAACAGCAAGGTCGGGTATGTGCCGCAGCAACACACCTTCGACCGTGACCTGCCCCTACGCGGTGTCGACCTGGTGAGGCTCGGACTGGACGGACACCGATGGGGCATCGCGCTGCCGTCCCGTGCTGCGAAGCAGCGGGTCACAACCGCGATCACCGCCGTCGGCGCCGACAGCTACGCGACCGAACCCGTTGGGCGACTCTCCGGTGGCGAGCAGCAACGGCTTCGGGTCGCCCAGGCACTGGTGGCCGACCCGCTGATGCTGCTGGCCGACGAACCCTTGCTCTCCCTCGACCTCGCCAGCCAACAGCAGGTCTGCGCCCTGCTGGACGCCCGCAGACGACAGGCAGGCACGGCAGTCGTCGTCGTCACCCACGAAGTCAACCCGGTGCTCCCCTACGCCGACCGCGTGCTCTACCTCGCCGGTGGGGCCTGGGCCGCCGGTGCGCCGGACGACGTCCTCACGACCGAGACACTCTCCCGGCTGTACCAGGCCCCCGTCGACGTACTCCGCGTGCGGGACCGGATCGTCATCGTCGGCACCCCGGACGCCAGCCACCATCCCCATCACGAGCTGCGCGTCTGATGTTCAGCCAACTGCTCGCCACGCACTTCGTCCACGTCGCGCTCGCGGCCGCCACCGTGGTCGGCATCCTCGCCGGACTGCTCGGACCCTTCGTCGTCGCCCGCAACAACGCCTTCGCCGTCCACGGCATCGCCGAACTCGGGCTCACCGGCGCAGCCGGCGGATTGCTTATCGGTCTCGACGCCACCACCGGCGCACTCCTCGGCTCGGTCACGGTTGGGGTGCTCCTCGGCGTTCTCGGGCTGCGTGGCCGTGACCGGGACACCGCCACCGGGACCTTGCTCGCCGCCGGCCTCGGCCTCGGAGTGCTGTTCCTGTCCAGGCTGCACACCTACGCCACCACCGGCTTCGGACTGCTGTTTGGCTCCATCACTTCCGTGTCCGACACCCAGTTGCACCGACTGCTGCTCATCACCGGCGCCGTCACGGTCATCCTCGCCGCGCTCTGGCGGCCGCTCTGGTTCACCTCCGTCGACCCCGACACAGCCGAAGCACGGGGCGTCCCCACCCGCGGACTCGCCGTCGCCTTCCCGGTGCTACTTGCCGCCGCCGTTGCGACGGCCATCCAGGTGACTGGCGTCCTCCTCATCCTGACCCTGCTCGTCACGCCGGCGGCGGCCGCGCACCGACTCACCAGCCGCCCGGGCACAGCCGTCGCGGTGTCGGTCGCGGTAGCCGTCGTCGCCGCAGACGGCGGCATCCTCGCCAGCCTGCAATGGGACGCCCCGACCAGCTTCTACATTGCCGTCTTCTCCTTCGCGGCGTATGTGTTCGCCCGAATCATCGGCAGACCCGAGCTGGCCCGATGACGTCGCGGCTGAACCATCAGAGCCGTCGTCCTAGTCCTGGGCAGCAACTAGCAGCGTGGCGAGCGGCTCGAGGGTGGACATGAGCTCGTCGAGCTCGACCGGCTCGAGACTTTCGTAGGGCTTCGCCGCGAGGTCGTCGGTGAGCGCCTCGACTCGCTGTTTGACGGCGCGACCCCGCTCGTTCAGCCAACCGTCATCCCCGATCAGGCCGCGATCGCGCATCCCGTCGATCAC
>JAVEEE010000005.1 GCA_030840615.1 Frankiaceae bacterium
CGCGGTCGGCCGTCGCGGACCGCGACGGCGCTCCACGTCCTGTCGCGCTCAAGAGCTATTACTCCTGCCTTGCCTGCTTGATGTCCCGCACGTACGCGTCCAGCCGGTCGAAGCTCTCGTTACAGAACCGCTCGAACCCGCCGGTCCACTCGTGCACCGGTCGCAGCCCGCGGGCGTCGAGGCCGTACAGGCGTTGCTTGCCTGCCTTGCGGTCCCGCACCAGCCCGACCTCCCGGAGCACCCGCAAGTGTTTGGACGCCCCCGGCTGGGTCATCCCCAGCTCTTGGGCCAACTCGGTCACCGGCCGCTCACCCGCCCGCAGCAGGACCAGGATCCCTCGGCGCTGCGGCTCGGCGATCGCGTTGAAGACGTCCGACGTCGTCGCTGCTCGTGCCATGGCAGAATCATATTCCGATATCGGTATGCGTCAAGCCGGGCCGGGATCTGAACCCGCGACCTTCGGGTTGTGTCAGGAGACTGTCGGGCGCGGCTTCTCGCACGACCCGGCGCATGTGAAGTGCAGGACAACGTCGCCCACTTCCGCGGACACGGGACCGAACTGGACGGCACTGTCAACGGCGATCGAGTACGTCGTGCCGGCGACAACCGAGAACGTCAGCTTGCTGCCACCGCACGCGTAGGCATCCGCCCCGCCGCTGGCGACGCGGTGGAGATCTGCGACCGCGGTCCCCGTGTAGACGGCGAGCAGCGTCCCCATGTCGCTGCCGCAGGTGTCGATGGTGACGAGACCGGACGTCTTTGGCGTCCACCGGTACCAGACCGAGTGGTCGTGTCCTTGTATCGCGTGGAACGGCTCGCCGGTCTCGCGTGTGGCGTCGACGTTCGAGCCGCGGACCGTGTTGGGCAGCGACCCCCGGATCACCTCCGCGTTCGCGAAGGCGTCGTTCGCCGGAGGCCGTACCGTCCGCAGCGTCAATCGGAAGTTGCCCTGGCTGAGGTAGGTCGCGCCGCCGACCGCGATGCGGTAGCTGGCGCCGGCGACCGCATCGAAGCTCACGCTCTCGCCGTACTCACCACAGCGCGCGGTGGTGTTCGGCACTTCTTCGGTCACGTCGTCACTCGGTCGGCCGGCAACCACCGCAACGTGCGTGGACATCGAGGTCGTTGCGCACGTCTCGGCCACCACTCGCTCGGTGCGCGGCGCGATCCACGAGTACCAGACCTCGGTGGCCGGCAGGAATCCCTGCGGTTCGTCGGTGGCGTCGATGTTGCTGCCATTGATGCTCACGGGGAGCTTGGGACCGATCCGGGTCGCCGAACCGTGGTCGTCGTTCGCGGGGGCATGGGCCCAGTGCATGCCGAGCGTGAACGGCTCCTGGTGACCGTGGGTGCCGCCGACGACGATCTTGTACGTGGTGCCCGCCACCGCGTCGAAGCTCACATGGACGCCGCGCCCGCACGAGTCGTACCAAGCCACCGCGATCTCTTCGAGTGAAAGCATGGCGTCACCCGTGTAGACCGCGAGGTTCGTGTCGGACTCCACGCCGGCACCCGCTCGGCCGGCGCAGGTGTCGACGGTGACCAGACCCGAGGCTGGCGCCGTCCACCGGTACCAGACCGTGGATCCACCGGCATCGTCGAAGACGTTGCTGTGGCCGAGCTCGTTGACTTCCGCAGTGGCGTCACGGTTCGTGCCGCGCACGCTCATGGGCAGTCTCGACGAGAGCGTCGTGGCGTGGGCGAGGTTGTCGTTCGCTGGTGGAGCGATGCTCCGCAACCGCAGCGTGATGTCGCCCTGTGTCGTGGTGCTGAACGACCCGTCGACGGCGATGTGATACGTCGTGCCGGCCTGCACGGCGATGGTGAGCGAGGTGTCGCCGTTCTCGCACGACACCGAAGTGCCGTACACCGGGGCGAGCGCGTCAACTCTCGGCCCTGTCCACACTCCGACGAGCGCGTGCGGCAACGGACTGCCGCACGTCTCCAGCACCACCGGTCCCGAGGTCGCCGGTGTCCACGAGTACCAGACCGATGCGCCTGCACCGGAGCCCGTGTAGTCGGCAGGTTCTCCTTGCTCGTGCGACGCGTCGACGTTCTGGGCGCGCACGTTGATCGGCAGCGCGGCTCGCAGCGGCACCGCGTTGGCGAAGTCGTCGTTGGCGGGGGTGAGCGCTCGACGGAGCACGAGGTCGACCGCCCCTTGCTGTCCGCTGTAGCCATCCACTGCGATCCGATACGTGGTGCCGGCGGTGGCATTCCAGACGACGGCGGCGAAGTTGTTGAATCCACAGCCGCGTATTCCGCCGTCGCGCGCGACGACCGGGGTGAGCGCATCGACCGTTGATCCGGTGTACACCCCGATGAGCGCGTTCGGGCCGAGCGCGCTGTTGCACAAGTCCGCGCTGACGAAGCCCGACACGGGAGCGCGCCAGTTGAACCAGATCGATGATCCGCCAGGGTTGCCGGCATGATCCGGCTCACCCGCCTCGAACGTCGCATCGACGTTCGAGCTCGCGATCTCGATCGGTAGCCGTCCGGTCAACGGCTGCGCGTTCGCGAACAGATCGTTCGCTGGCCTGCTGGCGGGGTGCACATTGAGTGTGGTGGCCGACGATCCCCCGCCGACGACGATTTCGTACGTCGTTCCGGCAATCGCGGCGAAGGTGACGGCGTGCTGCTCGCCGCACGCTGGGCCCGCCGGCGCCACCGACGCGAGCTCGTCGACCGCATCGCCGGTGAAGACGCCGAGGAAGCTGGCGTCCTGGCTGCCACACGTGTCGATCGTGACGGCCGCGTCGGTCGACGGCGTCCACTGGTACCAAATCGACGTCGGGAAGATCGTCTCGGGGAATGGGGAGAGCTCCGGCTCTCCCGTCTCGCGCGTGCTGCCCGCGGCCGTGCCATCGACACGGAGCGGCAACGGACCATCGATCGTCGTCGCACTCTCGAAGAAGTCGTTGGTCGGTCCGTCCGACGCTCCCAGGGTGAGGGTGAAGTGACCTTGGTCGTTGCTGTTCTCGCTGAGGTACCCCTCGTAGCCGTAGCCGTCGACCGCGATCATGTAGGTCGTCCCGGCCGTGGCGGGGAACACCACCTGGCTCGCTCCGAAACCGCACGCGTCATCGTTGCTCTGCACCGGCGTGAGTGCATCGATGCTGTCGCCGACATACACCTCGAGGCGCGAGTCGAAGAAGACGCCTGTCTCACACGTGTCGATCACCACGACGACTGACGTGTCGGGTGTCCAGCGGTACCAGACCGACGAGTGCGCGGGCTCGCCCGCGTGCTGAGGTTCACCAACTTCCGCGGTGGCCTCGATGTTGTCGGCCGGCACCACGATCGGCAGCTGACCCGACAGCGGCTGCGCCTCCGCGAACAAGTCGTTCGCCGGCGCGGTCGATGGCCTGATGCCGAGCGTGATCGCGCCAGTCGCTCCCCGGTAGCCGTCGATCATGAGGTGATACGTCGTGCCCGGCACCGCGCCGAAGGCGACCTTGCTCTGGAACGAGGAGAACGCGGTGCAGTTGTCGTCGCTCTCGGCGATGGGAGTGAGCGACCCGATGTCGTCGCCGCTGTAGACGCCGAGCAGCGTGTCGAAGTTGCTGTTGCACGTCTCGACGGTGACGATCACGGCCTCCGTCGGCGTCCACTCGTACCAGACCGAGCGACCCCCGGGCGCGCCAGCAGGGCTCGGATCCGACGCCTCGGCCGTGGCGCCCACGTTGGCGCCCGTCACCGTCAATGGAAGCGGACCATCGAGCACTTGCGCCGACGCGAAGTCGTCGTTGGCTGGCCGCGTCGGACCGTTGTCGATGTGCAACTGAAATGCGCCGACAGCCCCAAATCGCCCGCCGACTCGGAAGTCGTACCTCGTTCCCGCCACAGCGTCGAACGTCGCCGCGACGCGACCGCACCCGCTGGAATGGCCGGTCGCGACTGCGACGAGTGCATTCAGCGCCGCGCCGCTGTACACGTCGATGTCCGCCACGATCTCGCTGCCGCACGCGTCGATCACGACGGGGCCGGAGGACGACGGTGTCCACGAGTACCACACCGTGGAGTCCTGCGCGTTGATCGGCGGTTCACCGCTCTCGAGCGTCGCGTCGACGTTGGTTCCGGTCCCACCGATCGGGAGGTCTCCGGAAAGTGTCACGGCCGCGGCGAAGTCGTCGTTCGCCGGCGGCACCGCGGCACGCAGCTTGAGCGTGATCCTCAGCTCGTAGTCCGTCGAGTCCACCGCGATGCGGTAGGTCGTGCCGGCTACCGCGGCGAGCACGAGCCGGCTGCGCCCCGCCGGCTGGCCACACCCGTCGTCGTTCG
>JAVEEE010000011.1 GCA_030840615.1 Frankiaceae bacterium
GGGTCGACCGCATGCCGATGTTCGAATACATCGAGATGATGCAGGCGAAGGCCGCGGCCCCTTCGTCATGACCGGATCGCCGCCCTACCCGATCGGGCATCAGCTGCTCGAGGGCAAGACGGTGCTCGTCACGGCTGCCGCGGGGACCGGCATCGGCTTCGCGACGGCCAAGCGCTGCGCCGAAGAGGGTGCGGTGGTCGCCATCAGCGACCGGCACGAGCGACGCCTGGCGGAATCCGCTGCGCAGCTCGCTGAACTCATGGGCCAGGACCCGGTCGCGGTTGCGTGCGACGTCACCGTCGAGGCCGACGTGCAGCGGATGTTCGACACCGTCGGTCCGTTCGACGTGCTGGTCAACAACGCCGGGCTCGGGGGCACCGCCGAGCTCACCGACATGACCGACGAGCAGTGGATCCGCGTGCTGGACGTCACCCTCAACGGCACCATGCGCTGCACCCGCGAGGCATTACGCCGACTGCGGCTACGAGCCCGGGGCGGAGCCGTCGTCAACAACGCCTCGGTCATCGGATGGCGGGCCCAGGCCGGACAGGCGCACTACGCGGCGGCCAAGGCGGGCGTGATGGCGCTGACGCGCACGGCCGCGGTGGAGGCGGCCGCCTTCGGCGTGCGGGTCAACGCGGTGGCGCCCTCGCTCGCCATGCACGAGAACCTCGCGAAGGTGACGACCGACGAACTGCTGGCCGAGCTCACGGCGCGGGAGGCGTTCGGTCGGGCGGCCGAGCCGTGGGAGATCGCCAACGTCATCGTCTTCCTGGCCAGCGACTACTCCTCCTACCTGACGGGCGAAGTGATCTCGGCGAGCAGCCAGCACCCCTGAGCGAGGCCTCGAGAGCGCCCATCTCGGCGGGCATGACGGGCGCATTCAGCGGGTAAGGGGCGGACATGTTCCGACTCGGCACGTTGGTGTTGGTGATCTGGTTTGCGATCGGCGCACTGGCTGCATGGCAGCGCGACTACTTCAAGAACGAAACCAAGACGTGTGCCAAGGCCGGCACCATCGTGGTGACGGTTCTCGCCGGGCCGCTCAACTACATGGGTGTCAACCCCAAGATCCACTGCTCGCTACCGCAACCGAGCAAGTAGCGGGGCCGGATCAGCAGCTACGCCGCGGCGCGCCGTAGGCGTTGTTGTAGGCGCTCGAGCTCGCGCCGACGAAGTCGATGGTGTTGAAGCGGAAACCGCTGCTCCGCTTCGACCACACGCCGATGAAGCGAGCCGATCGATCCAGGATGTTGGCTCGATGCTCCGGGCTGTTCATGTAGGCCTTGAAGAGGCGGTCGGCACTAGCGCCGTCGCCCTGGTAGCCCACGTTCTCGGCGTAGGAGCGCCACAGGGCCGAGCCGTGCGTCTCGAGCTGGCCGGCCAACTTGCTGTTGTGGGCGAGGACGACCTGACTGGCCATGTGGCAAGACCAGCCATGGGCTACGTCGGTGGTGCCTGCCGTGGCGATCAGCCGGGACAGTCCGCGAGCGGCCCGAGCCTTGTTGATGTGGGCGACGAGCCGGGCGTCGAACGTTGACAGGTGAGCCGACGCGTAAGTGGCGGCATGCGCCTGGCGGACGAGAGGCCCGGCGGTCAATGCCGCCATGGCGAGCATCGCGATCGTGACAAGCGACGCTGCTGTCCGAGCGATGCTGACGTTGCTTCGCGTCATCTGTTCTCCCGGCTGTCCGAACCCCCGACAGGTACTAGTCACATCGGGCTATGCGCGCGAGAACTTGAGGTAGTCATTTCGGCGAAGTGACCGCCGATTTGCTTGCAAATAAACGGAAATTGGGGCACTTGGCGACAACTGACGCGGCGTCAGATACGCTGCCCGGCGTGGGAGCGGAGCAGACGTTTCGGCTGTTCATCAACGGCGAGTGGGTCGAGCCGTCCAAGGGCGGCTATGCCGTGGTCAACCCCGCGACCGAGGCCGTCGTGGCGGAGGCTCCCGAAGCGGGCGTCGACCAGGTCAACGACGCGGTCGACTCAGCACGGGCGGCTTTCGCGGGCTGGTCGCGGACATCTCCGACCGATCGCGCGGAGCTGCTCCAGCGGCTCGCCGACGCGTTCGAGCGCCGGATCCCCGACCTCGTCCCGCTGGTGCAGGCCGAGACCGGCGCGACGATGCGCGTCGCGAGGACGCTTCAGGTGACGCAGTGCGCCGACCGTTTTCGCCGCTATGCCCGACTCGCCAACGAAAACCACGACATCTCCTTGCCGCCGTCGGTGATGCCCAACACCGCGTTGGCGAAGGGCGGCCTCATCGGTGCCGTCGTTGCGCGCCAGCCGGTCGGCGTCGTTGCCTGCATCACGCCCTACAACTTCCCGCTGACCAACATGGCGGGGAAGGTGGCCCCGGCCCTGGCGATGGGCAACACCGTCGTGGTCAAGCCTGCGCCGCAGGACCCGCTGGCCGTACTGAAGTTCGCCGAGGCCGTCGAGGAGTCCGGGCTGCCGCCGGGAGTTTTCAACGTCGTCACCGGCTCCGGTGCGGAGGCCGGGCAGGCACTGGTCGAGGCCGACATCGACATGGTCTCGTTCACCGGCAGCACGCCGGTCGGGCAGCGAATCGCCGAGACCGCAGGCCGTGGCATGAAGCGGCTGCTGCTCGAGCTCGGCGGCAAGGGCGCGGGCGTGGTGTTCGACGACGCGGACGTCGCTGCTGCTGTGGCCGGCATCGGGTCGTCGTGGTCGTTTCACTCCGGGCAGATCTGCACGGCTCCCACCCGCGTCATCGCGCACCGTGCCGTCCACGACCAGCTGGTCGAGCAGCTCGCTGCCTACGCCGGCTATCTCAAGGTCGGTGACCCCCTGTCGGACGACACGATCGTGGGCCCGGTCATCTCGGGGCTGCAGCGCGACCGCGTCGAGGCGCTGCTGGACACCGGCCGGCAGGACGGCGCGGAGTTCGTCGTCGGCGGGGTCCGCCCGGACCTCGAACGCGGCTACTACGTGGCGCCCACGTTGCTCACCGGCGTGAAGAACGAGTGGCGGGTGGCCCAAGAGGAGTTCTTCGGCCCGGTCGTGGTCGTCGAGACTTTCGACGACGAGGACGAGGCTGTCGCGCTGGCCAACGGCACGCCGTTCGGGCTCTACGACTACGTCTGGTCCGGCGACAGCGTCCGCGCCTACCGTGTAGCCCGCCAGCTGCGCAGCGGCAACGTCGGAATCAACACGGTGCAACGCAACCACGAGGCGCCGTTCGGCGGCTTCAAGCTGTCCGGTGTCGGCCGGGACGGCGGAGTGTTCGGCCTGCACGCCTACAGCGAGCTGCAAAGCATCGTGTTCCCGAGCTGAGAAGGACAACAGCCATGCGCGGCGTCGTCTACGACGGCAACGACTACCAGATCGTCGACGACCTGACGGTGCGGGACCCAGGGCCGGGCGAG
>JAVEEE010000037.1 GCA_030840615.1 Frankiaceae bacterium
GGCGCCGCACTCACCGCAGAGATCGTCGCGTCCGTACGCCGTAACGAGGACTGGGAGAGCGCGGTTGCCGCAGCGCGCGGGATGCGCCGGCGCGAGCTGCTGCGCGTCGCCGTCGCGGACCTGCTCGGACTCGCCGAGCTCGACACCGTCGGCACCGCTCTGTCCGACGTCGCCGCCGCCACGCTCGAGGCCGCGTTGCAGACCGCGGTGCAGAAGGTCGAGACCGAACGACGTGCACCGTTGCCGGTGCGGCTCGCCGTCATCGGCATGGGACGGCTCGGGGGAGCGGAGCAGGGTTACGGCAGTGACGCCGACGTCATGTTCGTCTACCAGCCGGCCAACACACCTGAGACCGGCGACGGCGACAGCCCGGCACACACCCAGGCCGCGCACGACGTCGCCAACGAGATGCGCCGGTTGCTCGCCCTGCCCGCACCAGACCCTCCCCTCGTCGTCGACGCCGATCTCCGCCCCGAAGGGCGACAGGGTCCCCTCGTGCGCAGCCTGTCGTCGTACGCCGAGTACTACCGCCGGTGGAGCGCCGTGTGGGAGAGCCAAGCACTGCTGCGCGCACGTCCCGTCGCCGGTGACGCAGAGCTCGGCGCGCGGTTCGTGCAGGCGATCGACCCGGTCCGTTACCCCGAGGGGGGCATCGACGCCGCGACCGCCAAGGAGATCCGCCGGCTCAAGGCACGGATGGAGTCCGAGCGGTTGCCGCGCGGCGCGGACCCGACACTGCACACGAAGCTCGGCCGCGGCGGTCTCGCCGACGTCGAGTGGACGGTGCAGCTGCTGCAGCTGCGCTACGCCTCGACCATCCCCGAGCTGCGGACGACTTCGACCCTGCCCGCGCTTGCGGCCGCGCAGCAACACGGCCTGCTCGACGCCGAGCAGGCCGAGATCCTGGTGGAAGCCTGGCAGCTGGCGATGCGGGTGCGTAACGCGATCGTGCTCGCTCGCGGCCGGCCCGCCGACGCGGTTCCGACCGATCCGCGGTCGCTCGCCGCCGTGGCCCGGGCGATGGGCTATGCCGCCGGCCAGACGCAGGACATGGTCGAGGACTATCTGCGGGCGACCCGTCGCGCGCGCACTGTCTACGAGGCTGTGTTCTTCGCCTAGCGGTGTCAGGCCGCGACGGGAAGCTCGGAGTGGTGCAATGTCGCGACCGTCGGCGACGCGAACGCCGGCCGGCCCGACAACACCCGCTGCACCGCGAAGCCCGCCGCGAGCGCCAGCGCGCCGCCGACCGCGTCGAGCAGGAAGTGGTTGGCGGTCCCGACGATCACGAACAACGTCGCGCACGGATACAGCGCTCCCAGCACGCGTACCCACCGGCGTTCGGCCAGCGCCACGATTGCCACCGCGCACCACAGCGACCAGCCGACGTGCAGCGACGGCATTGCCGCGAACTGGTTCGACGCCTTCGCGACGTCGGCCGAGCCCCACGATCCCCATGTGTGGAAGGCCACGATCGTGTCGACGAACCCGTCCTGGGCGAGCATCCGCGGCGGCGCGAGCGCGTAGAGCCAGAAGCCTGCCATCGCCACGATGTTGGTCGCGAACAGCACGGACCTGATCGACCGGTAGCGCAGCGGATGCCGCAGGTAAAGCCAGACCAGCACGCCGATCGTCACGACGAAGTGCAGCGTCGCGTAGTAGTAGTTGCACGCGTACGCGAGCCAGTGGTGCTGGGTGACGAAGATGTTCAGCGACTTCTCGAAACCGATCCGGAGGGTGTGCTCGAACGCGAGCAGGTCGACGGCGCGATGCTGGGCCGCCACCGCGTGGTCGGGGACCGCGTTGCGCACCAGCGAGTAGAGCCAGTAACACAGCGCGAGAAACGCGATCTCCTGCCACCACTTCGGCCGCCGCATGCCGCGGACGCGCGCCGGTAGCAGTGCGAGGGTACGACGAGGACGCGTCGGCGCAGCCTGAACCAACACCCGCGTCACCACGTCTCTATGCCGTCCGGATCTTGTGGTCAGTCTGCCAGACGTCACGCAGCGTGACGGGGAAGGAGATCCCTTCCGCGCGGCGAAGTCGTGCCCGGATCACGTTCGTTCCGAGAGGAGCCCCCATGGCCCGCCGTCGTCTCGCCTGGACCGCCGCTGCAGTAGGAGTGCTGTCACTCAGCGTGGTCGCGGCGCCGAGCTTCGGTGCCGGGCATGGCCCGGTGGGCTTCGCCAAGCCGATCTACGTCGACAGTTCCCTCGCCGGTGGCGAGCCGATCGTCTTCTACGACAAGGCTCACCAGGACTACATCTACAGCTCGCACGAAGGCACGACGCACACGCTGCACGACGGCGTCGTCGCGGCGCCGGTGAGCACGGTGGAGTGGGGCTCCAACTACCGCAACCAGGTCAACATCTGGACCTCGCGTGACGGCCGCAAGTGGTCGCGGGTCGACCTGTCCGGCACCGGCTTCGAGGCCAACCCGACGACCAACAGCGGCTTCTCCGACCCTGACCTCACCCAGGACGACGGCGGTCGCATCTACAACACCGGGATCAACCTGGTGAACGACGCCGTGTTCTCCTCCGGCGATGGCGGCCGCACCTGGGACCGCGGCACACTCAACTGCCACGAGGGTGACCGGCCGTGGCTCGCCGGTGCGCACAAGAACGAGGTCTTCGTCGGCAACGACCCGACCTACTCCACCAACGGGCACACGATCTGGCGGTCCACCGACGGCGGATCGTCGTGTGGCAGCTTCGGCATCGGTGACTACGGGACCGGCTATGGCGGCTATGGCAAGCTCTACTACAACCGCGCCAACGGTTCGCTCGTCGAGCCGGTCATCTACGGGTCGGGCGGCTCGGCCAACGCCATCGGCGTCGGCATCTTGGCGCATGCCTCGCACGCGTTCAACGTGCAGAAGGGCCACTTCCGCCCGGTCCGCATCGCGGCGACGCAAGGCCTGGCGACACACTTCCCGGGGCTCGCGCTCGACCGGGCCGGCAACGTCTACATGACGTGGGCCGACAAGCCGAGCAACGGCCGCAACTCGATCTGGTTCGCGATGCTCTCCCCGAACGGCAAGGTGCTGGTCAAGCCCCACGTCATCGCCCACCCGGGCACGACGGTGCTGTGGCCGTGGATCGTCGCCGGCGCGCCGGGCAACGCCTCGGTGGTCTGGTACCAGTACGACCGCGTCGTACCCAACCCCGACTCGGCGTCGACCGTCGGCAAGGTCTTCGTCTACCAGGCCACGCTTCTCGGCCTGGGGACCCGGCACGCGAAGAAGTACGTCGTCAACGCCTCCGGGCGGCCGGTGCACGAGGGAGGCATCTGCCAGGGCGGCACCACGTGCGTTGTCACCGGGCAGGACCGCCGCCTCGGCGACTACCTCACCAACGCCACCGACGCGCGCGGCTGCGTGATCATCGCGACGGGCGACACGATGTCGCCGGACCCGGCAACCGGCCAGGACCGGGCCTGGTCACTGCCGATCTTCATCCAGCAGAACGCCGGCCCGTCGCTCACCCACGGGTCGTGCGGCCGACGGCAATGACGCCCGGGGCGTAGCTCTGATCACTTGTGACCAGCGCTGCCCTCATCCTTGGAGCGGCTTCGGTCACAGCGGCACGTAGACGCGTCATCTTCACGCGCGCGGCTGCAGGAATCCGCCTGGCCCGTCGATGTTGGTGTCGCCAGCAATCCCTGCCCTGAAAGGCGACGAATGTCGCTCGCCCGACGTGCCCTGTGGCCGCTGTCCTGGCGACGCGGCCGGAAGCGCGCCTCCGAGCACGCCGCGACGCGAGGCTCCCGCGCGATCGTCTGGGTGCTGCTCATCGTCGGTATCGGCGGCTCGGTGGCAGCTGCTGCCGCCTGGCGAGCAAGCGTCGACAACCAGTCCCGCCGCGTCTTCGACGCGCAGGCGGGCGACGTCACCGCGTCGATCGCCGTATCGCTCGCGCGAGTCGACGACCTGGCCGCGGCGATGCGCACGCTCGTGGGCACCCGGCCGGACATGACCAACTCCGAGTGGACCGAATGGTTCGCGGGTCTCGACGTCACTCACCGGTATCCCGGTGTCCTCGGTGTCGCCTACGTGCAGATCGTGCCGGCCGCCGAGCTGCCCGCGTTCGAGGCGAAGATCCGTGCCGACCCGCTGCCCGGTCACAGCGGTGCCGAGCCGTTCACGATCATCCCGCCCGGTGACCGACCCTCCTACTGCTTCGTGCGCCTGGGCGGCCTCGGCCCGCAGCTCGCCGCGCTCCCTCCCGGCCTCGACTTGTGCGTGCTCGGTGGCGAGAACTGGCTGAGCAAGCCTCGGGACACCGGCCAGCTGCAGGTCTCGCCGGTCAACCTGGGATCGCGTCGCACCGCCCAGGTCGTCACGCCGATCTACGCCGGTGGCGGTGTTCCCGCAACCGTGGCCGAGCGGCGAGCCACCATCATCGGCCTCGGGGGCGACCTCTTCGACTTCGATGCCGTGTTGAAGATCGCGCTCCGTCCGCACCCGGGCTTGAGCGTGGCCCTATCGCGACGGGACCTCATTCCCACCGGCAAGGGCAACGCGCCATCGGTCGCGTCCCTGGCCGCGACGTTCGGAAGATCGACGGGAGCCGTTGTCGGCTCGATAGGGCCGTCGCCGACGTCGTCGTCGTTCCGGCGGACCCTTGCCGTGAATGCCGATGGGGGCTGGCAGATCCAGATATCCGCGTCGTCGGGGTCGAGCAACCGCAAGGCACTGGCTGAAGGTCTCCTGGTCCTGCTCATCGGCCTGGTCGTGACTGCACTGCTCTGCACGCTCGTCCGGGTCCTCACCCGCAGCCGCCAGCGCGCGATGGAGATGGTCGAGCGCCGCACCGCCGAGCTGAGCACCTCCGAGAGCCGGTTCCGTTCGATGGCAGCCGCATCGCCGCTCGGCATCTTGCAGATCGACGCCGGTGGCACGTTCTTGTACGGCAACGACCGCCTCTTCCAGATCCTGGGTGCGCCCGAAGCCCAGGTGCGCGACATGGGCTGGCTCGACCTCTTCGCTCCCGGCCACCGAGCCGAGCTCCTGGCGGCGCTCGCGAGCTGCGCGAACGGTGGCTCGGACCCGGTCGAGGTTCGGGTCGTCGCGTCGCTCGATCCGCGCTGGGTGCGGTTCAGTGTCGCCACGCTTTCCGGGGGGAGCGAGTCCGGCGGGTTCGTCGCGTCCCTCGAGGACGTCAGCGCCGAGGTCGCCGCGCGGATCCGGCTCACCGCCGAAGCCCGGCACGACCCGCTGACCGGTCTCCCCAACCGCGTCTGCTTCCTCGCCGCCCTGCAGGGTGCCCTGGACGAGATGCCGGCACATGCCGGTCAGGTGGCGGTGCTGTTCATCGACCTCGACCGCTTCAAGCAGGTCAACGACGCGCACGGCCACGCCGCCGGCGACGAGCTGCTGATCGCCACCGCGGGCCGCATCGGAGCCTCGCTGCGCCCTGGTGACCTGCTGTCTCGGTTGGGTGGCGACGAGTTCGCGGTGCTGATGACAGGCATCGAGGACGTCGCCAGCGTCACTGCCGTCATCGACCGCCTCCAGGCATCGGTGTCACGGCCCTTCTCGATCTCCGGCTTGCACGCGAGTGTCGGGGCGAGCGTCGGGCTCGTGCTCGTCGACGATGCGAGCGGCGACCCGGCAACGATCCTGCAGAACGCCGACATGGCGATGTACAGGGCGAAGTCGGGCTCGGCGCGGTTCGAGGTGTTCAACCACTCCCTGCGGGAG
Source organism: Frankiaceae bacterium (assembly GCA_030840615.1). Lineage (GTDB taxonomy): Bacteria > Actinomycetota > Actinomycetes > JAFAQI01 > JAFAQI01 > JAFAQI01. The sequence goes on from JAVEEE010000037.1 coordinate 5,702, forward strand.
AACGTGCTGGCCAGGCTCGAGACGGAGCAGGCACTACGCGGCGCGCTCGAACGAAACGAGCTCGAACTGCAGTTCCAGCCCATCGTCGAGCTGGTGTCCGGACGCATCACAGCCGGTGAGGCACTCGTGCGCTGGGACCACCCGCGGCGCGGCGTGTTGCTGCCCGACGAGTTCCTTCCACTGGCCGAG
>JAVEEE010000039.1 GCA_030840615.1 Frankiaceae bacterium
GACGACCGGCCAGCCGGTGAGTGTCCCCGCGCCGGTGACTCCGAGGCTGACCGGGATGGAGGCGGGGTTGGGCGTGTGCACGAAGCCGGCGTCGACGAGTCCGATGAACGCGATGAAGAGACCGATGCCGACGCTGATCGCCTGCTTCAACGGCAGCGGGATCGCGTCCATGATGATCTGCCGCAACCCGGTGACGACGAGAAAACAGATGCCGAGGCCCTCGATGACGACGAGACCCATCGCGTCGGGCCACGACATCGTCGGCGCGATCTGAAACGCGACGACGCTGTCCAGGCCGAGCCCGGCGGCGACCGCGAGTGGCAGGTTGCCGCCGACACCCATGATCAGGGTCATCACGCCGGCGATCAGCGCGGTCATCGCGGACAGCTGGGCGAAGTCGAGCTGATGCCCGAACTTGTCGTGTCCCAACGACAAGATGATCGGGTTGAGCACGATGATGTAGGCCATCGTGAAGAACGTCGCGAGGCCCCCGCGTGCCTCCCGCCCGATCGTCGTACCGCGCTCGTTGAGCTTGAAGTAACCGTCCAGTCCGGTGCCCGAAGTGGTTGCGGTCGCTGACATCCGTCGCCTCCCCGATCCGTCGGTGACGCCGGCAAGCCTGTCAGATAGCTGATCTCTATCGTTGTCGCCATGCCGAAAGTGCCGCGTCGCCCTGACCCGGAGCCACTCGAAACGGACGATCGTCCCGTTGTGGTCGTCGGGATGGTCCTGTGGGCGCTCGCATTCGTGGTGCTCGTGGTGTTCTTTCGGGACGACCTACGCCGGCACGACGCGAGCTGGTGGCTCTGGGCGTGTGTGATCGGCGTCGCTCTCGGTCTCTACGGGCTGCGGTTCACATCGCGCCGGCAGCGCCGCTGACTCAGGAGTGGCCGAACGGCTCCGCGGTGTCGCCGTCGCCGACGGAGCCCGGCTCGTGTCCCAGCGGCCCACCGACGACGTCGATGCCGTATTCGTCGACCAGCGGCGGCGGCGGGCTCGGCGACGACGGCACGACAACCGCTTCCGAGTGCGCGCCGCAGCCATGGTCGACGGAAACGACCTTGCCGTCGTCCGGGGCGAACTCGTTGGCGCACGCACCGAACGCCTGCTTCAACGCACCGACCAGCGGCACGAAGAACCCGCAAGTCGCGCACGCCGCGGGCGCGGCGCGCGCGATGGGCGCCTCCGGACCCTGGTCGCCGACGTACCAGCGCTCGACGGCGTCGACCCTGCCATCGAAGGAGAGGACCCGTCGACGGCCGAGTCCGAGCTCGAACGCGACCTCGGCGGCCTCGGCGTCGTCGGTGGCGAAGAACGCCGGGACGAGTCGAGGGTCGTCGGCCTGGGTCGGCAGCAGATCGCCCACACCCAGGTCGCCCGGGCGCAAGCGCTCGCTCCACGGCACCCAGGGAGGCGCGAGCAATGCGTCCTCGCCGGGCAGCAGGACGATCTCGTCGACCGTCGCGACCTTCGCCCGTGGCGCCCGGACCAGCGTGACGGCCCACCGCCAGCCGCGGTACGCCGGGTCGAGGGTCGCGAACAGGTGCGTCGCGACTCGCTCGTCGTCGGCCTCGACGCCGAGATGCTCGCCGACGAGGCCGGGGGCTTCCTCCTCCGCAGCCGCGCGCGCGACATCGACCGCCGCGGTCAGCAACGGGTCTGGGGCGGTGACGGTGCTCACCTCACCAGTGTCGCGCATCAGCAACCCGCAGGAGGCCTCGGTTCGTAGAAGACTGGCGCCATGGTGACCGAGGGCGAGGAGCGACCCGCCCAGCCGCAGGTGCGCTCAGCCGCCTGGGGCTTCGTCCTCGCGGTCCTCCATTCCCTTCGGTCCGGCGTACGGCGACTCCAGCGGTGGAACGGCGGCCGGGGCGCGAAGGAGTCGGGGCTCGCGCGCCTCGTCGAGGTGCACGCGCTGCACGCGGGAGGCGACGCGACCGTCGCGGTCGCGCTGGCGGGAACGCTGTTCTTCAGCGCGCCGACCGATCAGGCGCGAGGCCGGCTCGCCCTCTACCTGCTGATCACGATGGCGCCGTTTGCCGTCGTGGCGCCGCTGCTCGGACCGTTGCTGGACCGTTTTCAGCACGGCCGCCGGCTCGCGCTCGCATTGGCGATGTGGGCCGGTGGCGTCCTGGCCTTGGTCATCGGTCACAACGTCGGCAGCGGCACGGCCCATGCGCTCGCGCTTTATCCGGCCGCACTCGGGGTGCTGATTGCCGGCAAGACCTACGGCATCGCCCGCGCCGCCGCCGTCCCCCGGCTGCTGCCGGACGGCATGACACTCGTCCAGGCGAACTCCCGGCTCACCATCGTCGGCGTCATCACACCGGCGCTGGTCGGAGGCGTCGCCGTGGCCCTGACCCAACTGTTCGGCTCCCTCACTGCTCTACGGCTCGGGACCGCCCTCTACGTGCTCGCCGGCGTCCTCGCGTTGCGGCTGCCGCGCTTCGCCGACGGCGGAGCCGCGGCACACACCGAGGAGCAGGCGGCCGGACGCGGGCTGCTGCGCCTGTCCAACGTCGAGACCGAGGTTGTCCGCGCCCTTCGGCTGGCGGCGACGCTGCGCTGGCTGGCCGGCTTCCTCCTTCTCTACGGCGCTTTCGTGCTGCGAACGCACAAGCTCTCCGGCTTGTCGCACAACCTCTCCCTCGGTGCGCTCGCGGTCGGCATCGGTGTCGGCAACCTGGCCGGCACCGCGTTTGCCGCTCGGGTGGCGTCCGGCACGAGCCGCCGAGCCGCCCCGCCGATGCTCGCGGTCGTCGCCGCCGCTTCGCTCTACACCGCCATCGACTTCGGGCTCGGGAGCGTCATCCTCATGGCCGTTGTGTCGTCAGCGGCGGCGGCGATGGCAAAGCTGCGGCTCGACGCGACGATTCAGCAACGCGTCCCCGACGAGGTGCGCACGTCGACGTTCGCCCGCTCCGAGACCGCCCTGCAGCTGGCATGGGTGGCCGGCGGCGCGATCGGCATCGTCCTGCCCACCACACCGATCGTCGGCTTCCTCGTTGCGACCGTAGTGCTCACCGGCGGGCTCGCGATCGTCCTCGGATGGTCGCCGACGCGCACCTCGGGCCGCAGCCGCAGCAGCAGCGGCTAGGACTCGAGCTCGTTGGCGACGGCGCGCACGACCTCGGCGATGCGATGGGCGGACCGCTTCTCCGGGTAGCGGCCGCGGCGCAGGTCGGGCTGGATCTTCGCCTCGAGCAGCTTGATCATGTCGTCGACGACGCCATGCAGTTCCTCAGCCGGACGGCGGGTGGTCTGTGCGAGCGTGGGCAGCGGATCGAGGATCCGAACCGAGAGGGCCTGTTCACCCCGCCGACCCTCGGCGACGCCGAACTCCACCCGCTGACCCGGCTTGAGCTCTGCCCCGGCAGGCAGCGCCGACGCGTGGACATAGACGTCCCCGCCGTCGTCGCGGGACAGGAAGCCGAAGCCCTTGTCCACGTCGAACCACTTGACCTTGCCGCTCGGCACCGCGCGCTCCGTCGTCTGCAGGGTTGCTCGTCGTCGGACGACGACAGTCACAGGTTATCTGCCACGGCCCGCGACGGGCCTGCGCATTTCTGCCACGATGCCCCTGACCCGAGGAGGCTGCGCGGCCCGTGCCTGATTCCACCGAGACCATCTCGAGCGACGAATCCCCGCGACAGCTGCCCCGGCAGCTCGGACCACGAGCTCGTACGGCGGGCGCCCGGGCAACGGCGATGACGGCCGCGCTGTCGCTGGTGCTCGCCGGCGGTGTCGTCACGGCGGCGTACCGCTCGTTTCGCACCACGACCGCGCCGGCCGCGCTGATCCCATCGTCCGCCTTCGCTGCGCTCACGATCGACCTCAGCGCGCCCGACGGCCAGGCTGCGGCGCTGAGCACGTTTGCCGACCACTTCCCGGGCTCGCCGACTCGCACCGGCGACGGCTCCGCGGTCGACCGGCTGCTCCGCGCGGCGTTCCACGACAGCCAGGATCCGCACCTCGACTACGACAAGGACGTCAAGCCCTGGCTGGGAGATCATCTTGCGGCCGCCGGGTGGATCGACGGCGACAACCACCCCCGGGCCGAATACATCGTCGAGGTCCGCGACGAGGACGCGGCGCGCAATGCTCTCGAGAAGCTCAGCGCGGCCACGGGTGGCTCACCGCCCGGCTTCGTGATGGCCCACGGCTATGCGGTGCTCGCCGACACCACGGCGCAGGCGCGCGAGGCGGTGAGCGCCGCCGACGCGTCGGCGCTGGCGGGCGACGGTCACTTCAGCGGTGACGTCGACCGGTTGCCTTCGGGCGAACCGGTCGTGGGCTGGCTCGACGGTCCCGGCGTCAAGCAAGCCCTCGGGTCGGCTCTGGGGCCGGACGCGAAAGACCTGCTCGGTTCGGCCGGGATGTTCGGCGGGACCGGCGTGTTCGGTTTCTCACCCAGCGCTGCCTTCAAGGGGCGCGTAGCTGCGGGCATCCGCTTCGCCGACAACTACGCGCAGCTCGATGTGCTGCAGATCGGCGCTGCTGCGCCGAGCACGTCCGCGTCCAGCCGCCTCACCGACCTGCCGGCAGGCACCATCGGTGCCCTCGAGATCGGCGATCCGGGACCGCTCGTCGACGGTGTGACCGCGCTGTTGAAAACGTTCGCCGGCTTCGGTGGCGTCAGTGTGAATGCCTGCGCGAGCACCGGAAACCTCGGTCCGGCTTCGGCGCAGCCGGGTGGCTACTCCTCCGACCTGTCCTGCAGTTTCGACCCGCCGCCGCCACTGGACCCCTTCGAGGAGTTCACGAAAGCGACCGGTCTGACGCTTCCGGACGACGTGAAGGCGCTGCTGGGTGACGGCACCGTGATCGTCTACGGCGGTGTCGAGCTGGGCGGCCTGCCGGATGTCGCGATCCGCTCCCATCCCACCAACCTCGCCGCGGCCCGCGACCTCGCTCAGCGTTTCGCCGACACTGTCGAGCGCGCTACCGGCTTCCACGTCGTCGTCGAGACTGCGGGCGACGACCTCGTGCTTGCGAGCTCGTCGAGCTACGCCGAGTCGATCCGCGCAAAGGGTTCGCTCGGCGACCAGCGACGAGCGACGACTGCTCTCGGCGACATCCCTGCGGAGGTCGCCGTCGCGGGCTACATCGACCTCTCGCGGATCTGGCCGCTAGCCGGCGGTGACGTGCCGGCCGAGGTCCGTCACCTCGAGGCCATCGGGTTCTGGGGCGACGTCGCGGGAGCGGTGCAGCACCTGCAGCTGCGCGTCGTCGTCGGCTGAGCGGCTCACCGCCAGCGAGCGGGCTCTGCGAGCAGCTCGTTCAAAGCCCCGGAGCGGAACCCGCGCGGGTCGACCTCCACGTCCACGAACCCCTCGATGACCGCGAGCACGTCGGGTCGGGCAGCGACGGCGTCCACCGCGGCCGGGTCGACCTCGACACGGGCCCGGTCGCCCAGGTCACGCACTCTCACATCGCGTACGACGATGCCGGCGCGCGACAGTGCGGCGCGCAATGCGAGCTCCGCGCGCTCCACCCGCGACAACCGCTGGGGGGTCACCTCGATGCCATAGGCGATGCGGCTGGACAGGCAGGCCGCCGCCGGCTTGTCCCAGGTGACCAGCCCCCAGCTGCGGGAGACCCGACGCACGTCGTCCTTCGTGAAACCCGCATCGAGCAGCGGAGTCAGCGCCCCACGTTCGGCGGCGGCGCGGATGCCGGGACGAAAGCCTGCCTTGGCATCGTCGGCGTTGGTGCCGGTCGCGACGTGCGCCAGGCCGTGCGACGCGGCAACTGGCCGGAGCACGTCCAACAGCTCGGCCTTGCAGAAGTAACAACGATCCCCGGCGTTGGCCCGGTAGCCGTCCCGGGACATCTCGTCGGTCGCGGGCGTCAGGTGGCGCACACCGAGTGAGTCGGCGAAGGACGCCGCGGCCAGCAGCTCATCACGCGGAAGGCTGGACGACACCGCGGTCGCCGCAACGACGTCGGCCGGACCCAGCGCTCGCGTCGCCGCTGCGAGCAGGAACGCGGAGTCGGCGCCGCCGCTGAACGCGATCAGCAGGGAGCCGGCATCGCGCAGCGCAGCGTCGAGGGCGGCCAGCCGCACGTCCAGCTCAGTCACAAACCCGAGGTTAGCCAGGTGTCACCCTGCAGTCGTCGTGCTGGGGTCGGGCGTGGGCGATGTGCTCTGCGTGGG
>JAVEEE010000046.1 GCA_030840615.1 Frankiaceae bacterium
ATCGATGACGTCGAGCTCGGTCCTCCCATCCCGTCGCCCCGCTGCGTGTTTGCCGTCGGGCTCAACTTCCCCTCACATGCCGACGAGGCTGGCATGAAGGTGCCGGATGCTCCGGTCGTCTTCACGAAGTTTCCGAGCAGTCTGGTCGGTCCACGCGATCCGGTGGTTCTGGGTGGAACCACCGACGACTATGAGGCCGAGCTCGTCGTAGTGGTCGGCCGCGGGGGGCGCGGCATCCGTCGGGAAGACGCGTGGGCTCACGTCGGCGGACTCACGGTGGGCCAGGACATCTCCGACCGAGCCTTGCAGTTCGCTGCCCAGCCCGCTCACTTCGACTTGGGCAAGTCTCGCGACACGTATGGGCCGATCGGCCCATACGTCGTCTCGACTGATGCTTTTGCTGACCCGGGCGACCTGCTGATCCGTTGCGACGTCAACGGTGAGCGGCGCCAAGAGGACCGCACGTCGAACCTGATCTTCGACGTCCCGGCTCTGGTCAGCTATCTCTCGAGCATTCTCACCCTGACGTCAGGGGATCTGATCTTCACCGGGACACCAGACGGAGTCGGCGCGGCCAGCCTTCGGTTCCTTGCCGACGGGGACGTGATCACGACGACCATCGAGGGCATCGGCACGATGACGAACCGGTGCCGAGCACCCAAGCGATAGGAGACGTTCGTGGCTCTGCACCGATTGGCGTCGATAACGATCGGCGTTCCCAACGTCGAACAGACTGCCGGGTACTACGCAGAGTTCGGGCTTGCCCGCGAGGGCTCACGCTTCTCGACCACCGATGGCGGCGAGCAGTTGCACATCGTCGAAGCCCGTAGCCGCAGGCTCATCGAACTGTGCATCGGAGCCGATGACTCCGATGACTTGGACCGCGTCACTGCGCAGTTGGTCAAACTCGGGATCATCGTGCAGCGCGACCCGGCACGGATCAGTGCGGTCGAGATCCACAGCGGGACTCGAGTGGTCGTCGAAGTCATGACCCGTGTCTCCCAAGACGCGGAACCGGGCGCGCCGTTCAACGGGCCGGGCCGCACCGAACGAGCGAACCAGCGTGCGCCGGCGGTCCTGCACGGCGGGCCGACCCGACCCCGGAAGCTAGGTCACGTCGTCATCGGCAGCCCCGACTTCGAGGCGTCGCAGCGCTTCTTCGAGCAGGGAGTCGGTTTCAAGGTCAGCGATCAAGTTGTCGGTGTCGCCGCGTTCATGCGTTGCTCCACCGACCATCACAACTTGCTCATTCAGCCGTCCCCGGTGGCGTTCCTCCACCACACGTCCTGGCAGGTCGGCGATGTCGACGAAGTCGGGCGCGGGGCCAAGCACATGCTCGAGGGTCACCCCGAGCGCCATACCTGGGGCTTGGGGCGTCACTTCCTCGGCTCCAACTTCTTCTGGTACCTGCGCGACCCCGCGGGAAACTTCTCTGAGTACTACTCCGACATGGACGCGATCACCGACGACCAGCTGTGGAAGCCGGGCACGTGGGAACCGTCGCTAGACGCCTTGTATGCCTGGGGACCCGACGTGCCACCGTCGATGCTCGAACCCGACGACCTCGCTGACCTCATGGCGGCGTCGCATGCGGGCTGGTAGGCGACCAGGTTTGAGAAGTCAGCTCGGGTTGGTCAACACGAAGACGGTCGTGCCGGCCTTGACGGTCGCGACGAGGCCGCACTCGGGGAAGACAACTCGAACGGGCCCGTCGGTGTGGACGGTGACGGTTGCCCGGCAATCGAGCCGCGCGCGCTCCAGGTCAACCGTTGCGGCGCTCAGGTTGCGGATCTGGAGATCGAGGCGGTCCGAACGTGGCGTCAACCGGTCCGGGCCCCAGCCCTGCTTGGTTTCCACGTAGGGCATCGGACCGTGATAGCCACCGGTCAGAACGCCCGCCGTCGTCGAACGATTGACGATGCTCGGGTCCGCCTCGCCGAACCCGAGGGAGTGCGCCTCGATCGCGCCCGCGGGGTCCTTGCGATCGTCGCGGACCTTCAGCGCCGACAACCAGTAGGCGTGATCGGCCATCATGCCGGTGGCGAGGAAGTTCTGGCGGGTGTCGACGACGTAGCTGATCCGCGGCGGCGCGGAATCGACGCGGCGATTCGCAAGCCAGGAGGCACCGTCGGCGTAGTCGTCGTTGGTCGCGATGGTCAGGTGATCTGACGTGGGGAACTGGCGGAGCTCGAAGCGGTAGCCGTACATCTGCATGTCCTGGATCTCGAACAGCTGGACGTTGTTGCCCGACCCCTCGTCCTCGTTGCCGATCCAGGTGAGGATGGGCACGTTGCGCATCCCGGGGAACCATTGACCCTGCCAGCCGTCTTCGAAAGGCACCGCCGCCGCACCGAAGCCCGCGGCGAACAGGTCCGGCCAGCGCTGGACCATCTTGTAGGTTCCGCCGCCACCCATCGAGTAGCCCACGACGGCCGTCCGGGTGGAGTCGACTCGGTAGTGCCGGGCCACGTCGGCCCAGGTTTCGAAGACCTCTGCCTCGGTGGCATCGGTGTAGTCGCCATTCGGGTCCCGTGCGAGGGCCGTGATCACCAGCGAGCCGTCGCCGCGGTTGGCGAGCTGTCGTTCCATTCGACTGCCCATCCGCTCGTTCTCGTTGGCCCCTGACGCGTGCAGCATCACGGTGAGGCTCCAACCGTTCTTCGGCGTCGGTCGCTTCGGGACGTAGACCTGGTAGGGCTGCAAGTTGCCGATGAACATGCCGTGGCACTTGATCGGGAACCGTCCACATGCCTGAGCCGGGTCGATGCCCTGACCCCAGTGCAGCCGGCTCGGGTGGATGCGGTCGATGTAACCGGTCCTGGGGAGGTGGACGGAGCGGGTGGCACCGCGCTCGAGCGCCCCGAAGTCGATGTCGGCGTGGAACGCACCGACGTCACCGCTGCGCAGCGCCTGCGCCTGCCGGCAGTCGCGCCAGAAGCAGTGCTGGTCGGCCTGTTCGACGACGGCGCTGTCGACGATCGTGTAGGACAACCCCATGGTCTTCCAGTCGGGCATCGTCTCGGCGAACCGGAAGCCCAGATCGAACAGCGCGGCCTGCGATGGCGAAACCCCGCCCGGGCTCGTCGAAGTCGCCTGTGCGCCGGGCACGAGGTAGTGGTTCGCGGACACGTCCCACAGGCCGGTGCCCAGAGCGACCCGCTGCGTGCTGCTGCCGGGGTTCCAAGCGGAGTGCGGGAGCCGTACGTCGTACTGGTGCCGGGCGAGGTCGACGCGGACGGCTGGGCCGGGGTGGATCGTCTTGCCGGTCGAGGCGTCGACGAGTTGGGCGTGGTTGCCGTGCACCGTCAGGAAGAGCCGGGCCGGGGACGTCACTCCAGCCATGGCCGGCCACGGGTGCTTGGTCGCGGAGGTGCCCAAGGCAACTGTGAAAGCGGTGCGCGACGGCGTTATCAATGAGGTGAAGGTCACCCGGAGCTCGGTCGCATGTCGCAGCGACTTCGCGCGAAACTCCAGCAGGTCCGCGGCGTTGTTCACGAAGGCTTTGGCCGTGGGGTAGGTGAGGGTCCCTGCCTTGGCGGCGAAGAGAAAGCTCTGCGTGAGTGGGTCGTTGGGATCGAGCGCACCGGCGGCGCCGTGATCGTCGTAGATGAAGCCCTGATAGAGGTATTCGCCGTGCCGGTAGGCGTCGGCACCGGACACGAGTAATGGTGACGCGTGCCACCCGCTTCCAGGCCGGTTCTGAAGCTGCGGTGCTCGGGCTGCCCGCGCGTAAAGAAGGTCAGGCCCTGGACGCTGGTGGATCGGCCTGGAGGCGGAGGCGGAACGCAGGACGACTGGCCCACCGGAGGTGAGCTCGAGCGACCGGGAGGTGGGACGTTCGAAGGAAGCGTCAAAGGTTTGGGCGGGGGCGTCAGGTGCGAAGCCCGGCTGGATGCTGTAAGCCCGCGTCGGCAGGAGCACGAGATCACGGGTCTCGTCCGTCGACATCCGGCCGAGGTCGAACGTCACCGTGGTCCGGTCTGCCGAGAGGGTGCCGACCGTTGGCGGCAGTTGCTGGTCGTAGCCAGGTCGACTCGCCCACTCCTGATCGTCGCCCGGCGACCAGGCCGTTGTCGTCGGCAGCAGCACCAGCGTCATCGCGTCGACGACGTGAAGCGAGTGCAGTCGAAGGACCAGCCGTGCATCGGCGGTCGAGTGGCCGGCGCGCAGCCGCAGCGCAGACACAGCGGTAGGGCCGTTCGCATCGGAGGCGACGTAGAGACCGCCGGCGGGCACGGCCGGGGGCACGGCGGCAGCTGCGTTGCCCGTCCACCAATACGCGGTGGGAATCGTTGTGTCAGCGCGAGCCACCGTGCCCTGGACGATGCCGAGGGTCAGCGCCAGCGCGACGGCGGCGCGAAGCCGCCCGATGCGGCGGATCCGCGCCCCCGGCCGCCAGGCGTGGTGGTTCGGCATGGTCGAGCCTTTCGGGTGACGCTGCGCGCGAGACGTGGCCGAATCGTACGCGGCCCACCTGCCGACCGCTAGGTAGGTTGGTTCTTCACCCGGCTGATCGTCCGACTGACCTACCTAGCGGTCAGAAGGGCGGTGTGGTGTGATCCGAGTCATGCGTCGGGACGGATATCGGCTGCTCCTGTCCTTCGCCCTGGTGGCGGGTCTCGCGACGACCACCGGGCATGCAACCGCGGCAACGACGTACGGGGTGGAAGAAGAGGTCAACGTCCCGTTCGTCATGGCCGACGGGACAACCCTGGTCGGCAGCGTCTATTACCCGACTGACGCGACGACCGGTGAGCGCGCCTCTGGTCGGTTCCCCGTGCTGGTGACGATGACCCCCTACGGCACGTGGGACGGCAACAGCCAGTATCCGGCCAACTTCCCGAACGGCGGTTCGGACCACCAGATCCTGCGCTACTTCGCCCAGCACGGCTACATCGGCCTCGAGGTCGACAGCAGAGGCTCGGGTCGTTCGCAAGGCCTGTTCACTCCCGTGGACCCGCAGCAGAGTCGCGACTACCTGCGGATCATCGACGTCGCGGCGCATCATCTCGACGGATCCAACGGCGTCGTCGGCCTCACCGGCATGAGCTACCGCGGCCTCAACCAGATTCTCGTCGGTGGCCTGCTGCGGCGCGGGACGCCGGTGAAGGCGATGGCACCCGCCTCCGCGGGTGGCTCGGCTTTCGAGGACCCGTTCATGCAGGGCGGAATCGCCTCGCAGTTCTGGTATGCCTACCCGGCGATCCTCGGCATCAGTGCGGTTCCGCCGGTAGACCAGACGGCGGCACCCGGGGGAGCGGACCCTCGGCTCGCCACCGTCGCGGTCGACCGTGCGCGCTCGGCCCAGAACCTGACCGACATGGCGACCCAGTCGTTGAACGGCGGCCCGATCGCCTACCGGGACGTCTGGTGGAAGCAGCGCGAGCCGATGCGCGCGGTGAAGGCCATCGTCAGGGCCGGAGTGCCGGTGCTGCTCACGACCGGAACCACCGACTTCTTCCCGCGCAGCGCATTGCGGATGTACGCCGCCTTGCAGAGCGTGGCCCGCGGCGGTTCGCCGTACAGCCCGATGAAGCCGGCGTGGCGACCGGACCGCCGTTTCCAGCTCGTCTACGGCACCGACTACACGGACGGCGACTTCTCGTTCTGGCTGTCCTACGAGTTGCAGTGGTACGACCACTGGCTCAAAGGCAAGGCCAATGGTGTCGCGACCTCCGACCGGACCCTGCACCTGCAGGACCCGACCGGTCAGTGGTGGGGACCCCCGCGCGGCACCTATCCGTTGACGCAGCGCTACCGCCGGCTCTACCTCGACAGCGGTTCACGCCTGTCCGCTGCGCGGCCCGCCCCTGCAACGACGCTGCCGGATCTGCCGTGGCAGCCCGAGACCACCAACCTGACCTTCACCAGTGCGCCATACGCACACGGTGCGACCGTCGCCGGACCGGTGACCGTCAGCCTCTCGCTGCGTTCGACAACCCCGCAGGTCGAGCTCATCGCGCAGCTCAACGACGTAGCGCCGGACGGGACGGTGACCACGGCTGTACCGGGGTTCGAGGTCGACGGTGACCTGGCAGGAACCCTGCGTGCGGTTGACCGCGCAAGGAGCTGGTACGACGCCTCCGGGGCGCTCATCTCGCCGTACCACCCGTACTCGCGGGCCAGCGAGCGTCTGGTTCCGGTGGGGCGTGTCCGGCGCTACGACATCGAGCTGCACCCGCGGGCGTGGAGTCTCGCGCCCGGGCACCGGCTGCAAGTGGTGCTCAGCACGCAGAGCAACCGGGTCGTCCCGTCGCTGCCTCAGCTTCGCGCGTTGGCGGGTGGGAGCTACGCGATCGTTGCGCGGGACTCCTGGCTGGCCGTTCCCGTCCTTCCGCTGCACGCCTTCCCGGCAGCACCCGACCCGACCAAGGTGGGGCTGCGTTGAGGCGGCTCTAGCTCGCCGCCGCCCTACTGCGCGCCGACGACGGCGTGCACCGACCGGATCGCGCTGGCGCCCTCGCCGACCGCGGCTGCCACCCGCTTCATCGACCCATGCCTGACGTCGCCGACCGCGAACACTCCTGGGACGCTGGTCTCGAACGGGTGCGGCCGACGCTCGAGAAGCTCCCAGTCGGCCGTGAGGTCGACGGCGCCGAGCTGGCTGTCCGTGTAGACGAAGCCGTCGTCGTCCAGCGCAACGTCGGTGAGCCAGTCGGTTGCCGGAACCGCACCGATGAAGCAGAACAACCCGCGACAGGCGAGCTCTTCCGTAGCGCCAGTGCTCCGGTCGGTGACCGTCACTGCGCGCAGCACGTTGTCACCCGCGAGAGCTGTCACCTCGGTGTGGAGCCGGACGGTGATGGCACGGGTCGCGAGGATTCGGTCGACCAGGTAGCGCGACATGCTGTGAGCGAGGTCCGTGCTGCGCACGACCATCGTCACCTGGCTACCTCGCTCGGCGAGGAACAGCGCGGCCTGTCCGGCCGAGTTGGCACCCCCGACGACGGTGATCGGCTCGGCGGCGCAGGTGCGCGCTTCCATCTCCGTCGCCGCGTAATAGATGCCCGCGCCCTCGAACGTGTCCCAGTCCGGCAGTGGCAGCGTCCGGTAGCGGGCGCCGGTGGCGATGACCACGGCGCGAGTGTCGATCTCTTCTCCGTCGGTGAGGGTCACGTGCAGGTGCCCCTCGTCGAAGTGCAGCCGCGCCACCGGGCACGGAGTCGACACAACTGCACCGAACTTCTGGGCCTGGATGAGTGCGAGGCTGGTCAGCTCGGCGCCGGCGAGGCCGGAGGGGAAGCCGAGGTAGTTCTCGATCCGTGCACTCGCGGCGGCTTGACCGCCCACCGAGACGGCGTCCAGGAGAATCGTGTCGAGTCCCTCCGACGCGCCGTAGACCGCCGCGGCGAGGCCGGCCGGGCCGGCTCCGACGACGACGACGTCGCACATGCGGCCCTCGGCCCGCCGGAAGGACAGGCCGAGGTTCTCCGCGACGAGACCAGGCGTGGCTCGTCGGATCGTGGCGGTCGGCGTCACGACGATCGGTAGCTCGTCAGCAGTGGCTCCGACGGCCTCCACGAGCGCTGCTCCGGCCGGCTCGTCGATGTCGAACCAGACATGCGGCAGGCGCTGCCTTGCCGCCCAGTTCCGCAGGGCCTGTGCCGAAGCGGACAGCGCGCTGCCCACGAACTCGACACTCCGTGCGCCCTCGCCCGTCTGAAGGATCTCGCGGCGGGCCATGAACGCGCGGAGGATCAGGTCGGACAGCTCCGCGTCCTTGGCCATGAGCAGCCGGAAACGCTCCCGCGTCATCCGGTGGATCACGCCGGGTGAGCTGACCTGTGCCGACACGTAGGCCGCCTGACCGGTCAACAGGTTGAGCTCACCGAGGAACCGGCCCGGGCCGTGGCGCGCGACTACCTCCGCCGGGGCATCCGGCGTGGCCCCGCGCACGATCTCGACCTCGCCCGTCTCGACGTAGATGAAGTCGTAGTCGCGGTCGCCGGCGGCATACAGGATGTCGCCGAACGACACCGACTGGGGCTGGCACATCCGGACGAGG
>JAVEEE010000050.1 GCA_030840615.1 Frankiaceae bacterium
ACCCTCCGCCACCGCTGACCCCCAGCGGTGGCACACCGCCGGGGCCATAGGCCCAGCGGTGGCACAACGCTGGGGTCATAGGCCCAGCGGTGGCACAACGCTGGGGTCATAGGCCCAGCGGTGGCACACCGCTGGGGGATAGTTCAGGGGTGCGGGCGGCCCAGGTCTGAGCGGAACACGCGCAGCCAGTTGTCTCCGAGCACCTTGCGGACATCGCCGTCCGGCCAGCCCCGGCGGACGAGCTCCGCGGTGACAAGCGGCAGGCCGGACGGTCCTTCCAGGCCGGGGATCGTGACCGTGACGTCGAGCCCGTCGAAGTCCACCTCGCCGACCGGTGGGGTCAGCTGCTGGTAGACCTCCTTGACGAAGTCGGGACCCAGGCCGACATGGTCGATGCCCGCCGTCGCGGCGACGTGCTCGATGTGGTCGACGAGCCGCTCGACCGTCGGCGCATCCGGGTCGACGAACCCGTAGAAGAAGTTCACGCCGACGACACCCCCACTCGCCGCGATGCCCTTCAGCCGCTCGTCGGTGAGGTTGCGGTGGTGCTCGCACAACGCGTGAGCGGAGGAGTGGCTCGCCACCACCGGCCGGGTCGCGAGCGACAGCACGTGGTCGGTCCCCGCGCCCGACAGATGCGAGACGTCGAGGAGCATGCCGAGTCGTTCCATGACCGCGACTGCTGCTACGCCGGCGGCCGTGAGCCGGCTACCGGCGCCTTCCTCGGCCGACCCGTCCGCGAGCGCGGTCCGTCCGAAGTGGGTGAAGGACGCCATCCTGATGCCGAGCCTCGCGAAGGTCTCCAACAGCGCAACATCGACGCCGACCGCCTCGCACCCCTCGAGCGCCAGCACGAGGGCGATCCGCCCGGCGCCGACGGCGGCGTCGATCTCGGCGCCGTTGACACAGAGCACGACGCTGTCCGGGTTGTCCTCGGCGATCCGATGGGCGGCCTCGATCATGCGCAGGGTCTGCCGCAGTGCCCCTTCGGGCCGAAACGCGTCATCGATGAAGACCGGCAAGACCTGTACGTCGACGCCTCCGGCGCGCAGCTGCGGCAGCCAGTGGTCGCGAAAGTAGGCAGCTTGCTCGGGGACCGGGCGATGGGCGACCAGCATGAGCAGGTCGTTGTGGGTGTCGACGACGGCGGCGTCGGCATGCAGCGCCGCGGTGTCCCGCTCGGTAGGCATGGCCCTAGCGTCGCACTCGCGGACGCGTCGAGCGGATGTCGCACCTGACGAAAGGACGAGGTCGGGTTGTCACGGCAGCACCATGCCCCGAGCCGCCCCGGATCGCAGACTTGCCGCATGTCGGCAACCCTGGTGATTCGCGGTGGCATCGTCGTCGACGGGACCGGTGCCCCGGGCCGGGTGGCCGACGTGACGGTGGACGGTGACCGGATCGGGGCCATCGGACCAGCGCCGGCCGAGACCGGCGGCGAGACTCTCGATGCGACCGGTCTGATCGTGAGCCCGGGGTTCATCAACGTCCTCAGCCATGCGTGGGGCAGCCTCCAACGCGACCCCACGGGCGCATCCGACCTGCTGCAAGGCGTGACGACCGAGGTCTTCGGCGAGGCATACTCCCTCGGCCCTTCCGACCAACGGCTCGTCGAGTCCCTGCGTCCGTGGGGCAGCCTGGCTGAAGACGCCAAGCTCGACTTTGCCCGCCTCAGCGAGGGGCTGTCCTACCTCGAGAGCCGTGGCGTCGCCCTCAACATCGCGAGCTTTGTCGGCGGCACCAACCTGCGCATCCTGATGGCCGGGTTCGACGCGGGCCCGGCGGAGCCCGCCGAGCTCGATCGCGTGCGCGGCATCGTCGAGGAGGAGTTGCAGGAAGGTGCCCTCGGGATCGGGACGGCTCTGATCTATCCGCCGGGCCGCTTCGCGAGCACCGACGAGCTGGTCGCCCTGTGCGAAGTGGTCGGTCGCTACGACGGCACCTACATCTCGCACATGCGCAGCGAGGGCGATCAGTTTCTCGAGTGCCTCGACGAGCTGCTCGACATCGGGCGGCGGGCTTCGGTGCGCACGGAGGTCTACCACCTCAAGGCCGCGGGTGCGGCCAACTGGCCGAAGATGAAGCTTGCGATCGAGACCATCGAGGCGGCCCGACAATCCGGCCAAGCTGTGAGCGCGAACATGTACCCCTACACCGCGGGGGCCACCGCTCTTGCCGCGTCGATCCCGCCGCGGTTCCACGTCGGCGGCCCGCAGGCGCTGCTGCAACGGCTGGCCGACCGCGCGCTGCGCGCCCAGATTGCAGCGGAGATGCGCCTGCCGTCGGACGACTTCGAGAACCTCTTCTACGGCGCCGAGGGCGGGCGCGGCATCTTGTTCTTCGAGGACCTCTCCGACGGCACCCCTGCGCGCGGCCGGCGACTGTCCGAGATCGCCGCCGACCGGGGGATGGACGAAGCGGACGCGCTGCTCGACATCGTGGCCAACGAACCCGGCCAGGGTGTCGCCTACTTCATGATCGACGAGGACAACGTCCGACTGGGTTTGCAGCAGCCCTGGGTGTCGATCGGGTCGGATGCCGCGGCGCACCAGACGATCATGCCGTTCACCGACGGAGCGACCCATCCGCGGACCTACGGCACCTTCGCGCGGGTGCTCGGGCACTACTGCCGCGACGAGGGATTGTTCAGCCTCGAGGAAGCGGTGCGGCGGATGTCGAGCCTGCCGGCGGACAACCTGCGGCTGGCCGATCGTGGCCGTCTCGCGATGGGTGCTTTCGCCGACATCGCCGTCTTCGACCCGGCGACCGTCCAGGACTACGCAACGTACGAAGACGCGCATCGCTACGCCACCGGCGTACGGCACGTCGTGGTCAACGGCACCCCGGTCGTCCGCGACGGGTCACTGACGCAGGCGACGCCGGGACGTCGGCTTCGGCGCGCCCAGTGAGGCAGCCAATCCGGTGACGAGCGCCTCGACCATCAGCGTCCACACGCCTTCCTGGTCGACATCGGCAGCCACTGTCTCGTTGATTCGCGGGAACTCCTGCGGCGAGAGGTCCTTGAGGTGCGCGTCGGTGAGAGCGGCCGTGGGCGGGCACTCGTTGAGCGCGATGCCCAGCAGTGCCAGCGACGTGCCGGACACTGCCTGGCCGGCGGCGAGCGGGCTGAAACCGGCGCGCCGGAAAGCGTCCAGGCCGGCCTCCGTGACCTCGCTCGCGGTCGGGCCCACCGCCGCGCGCTGGGTGAGCACGAGGAAGGCTCCCGGGTGCGCGCGGGCGACGCTGCGGATGCCGGCCGCGAACGCACGCACCCAGTCGGCCCAGCTGTCGACAGGTGTCGGCACGTGCGCCTCGGCGATGAGGGCCTCGGCGATCCCGTCGAGGATCGCGTCCTTGGTCGCGATGTGGTTGTACATCGACGTGGGGTGCACGCCGAGCTCTTCCGCCAGTCGCCGCATCGTCACTGCCTCGACGCCTTCGGCGTCGGCAATCGTGATCGCGGCGTCGATGACGCGGTCACGGTTCAGTGGTGCCCGCACCTGCGCGCGCGTCGACATCCGACGACCCCTCACCTCTGTCGCAGTCCTGACCGATGCACCCTTGACGCCCGCTTACCTACTTTGTATGTTAGCAGAGACCTACTTAGTAGGTAAGCCCCTAGGTAAGCCAGAGCGCGGACCTGAACCGGACCGAGGAGCGACATGAGCACCGAGCTGCAAGAGAAGGTCAGCGAGCTGGCGACAGAGCTCGAGGTCACCGGTGTCGCCGCCGGCGTCCTGATCGACGGGGTGGAGCACTACGCGTTCCACGGGGTCACCAGCGTCGAGAACCCGCTGCCTGTCGACGAGAACACCTATTTCCAGTTCGGCTCGACCGGCAAGACCTACACGGCGACGGCGATGATGCGACTCGTCGAGCAGGGCAAGGTCGACCTCGCTGCCCCGGTGCGCACTTACCTCCCCGAGTTCACGCTCAAGGACGAAGACGTTGCCGCTCGCGTCACGGTGCTCCACCTCTTCAACCACACGGCGGGTTGGGAGGGCGACATGATGGACAACACGGGCGACGGAGACGACGCCATCGAGAAGTACGTCGCCCGCATGGTGCGGCTCGAGCAGGTGTCACCGCTCGGCGAGACGGTGTCCTACAACAACGCTTCGCTCTCCGTCGCCGGCCGCATCATCGAGAAGGTCACCGGCACGACCTACGAAGAAGCGATCCGGGACCTCTTGCTCAAGCCGCTGGGCATGAGCAACACACTCTTCTTCCCCAACGAGATCATGACGCGTCGCTTCGCCG
>JAVEEE010000087.1 GCA_030840615.1 Frankiaceae bacterium
CTCGATGAACGACTGCATGCCGATCATGCGGTCCTCGGTCGCGAACAACGCGGCGAACTTCTGCGCCTCGATGGCCAACCCGGTCTCCAGGTCGACCGACAGTCCGTGGTCGATCGACTCCTTCGCCGCCCGCAACGCGTACGCCGGTCCGGCTGCGAACTGCTCGGCCCAGCGACGCGCTGCAGAGTAGACGTCATCCGCCGCGACGACTTCGTCGACGAGACCGATGCGCAGGGCTTCATCCGCAGCGACGAACCGGCCGGTGAAGCACAGGTCCTTGGCTTTCGCCGGGCCGACGAGGCGCGCCAGTCGCTGGGTGCCACCGGCACCCGGGATCACACCGAGCAGGATCTCCGGCTGTCCGAACGTGGCGGTGTCGGCCGCGACCCGACGGTCGGCGCACAGCGAGAGCTCACAACCACCGCCGAGCGCGTAGCCGGTGACCGCGGCGACGGTCGG
Source organism: Frankiaceae bacterium (assembly GCA_030840615.1). GTDB lineage: Bacteria > Actinomycetota > Actinomycetes > JAFAQI01 > JAFAQI01 > JAFAQI01. The sequence continues at coordinate 460 of JAVEEE010000087.1, forward strand.
CTTCGGGATCCGGGCCACCGACGAGAACGCCGACGACAGCCCGGTGGACCGGTCCACCATGTCGGTGTAGCTCATCGTCGCCATCTCTTTGATGTCCGCGCCTGCAGCGAACACCTTCGGACCGCCGTAGATCACCACTGCGCGGACCTCGCGGCGCTGCGACGCCTCGAGCGCGGCGGCGCGGATCTCCTCCTGCACCTGTGCGTTGAGGGCGTTCATCGGCGGGCGGTCGAGCCGGATCGTCCCGATCGCACCTTCGACCTCGAGGGTCACGAACGTCCTGCTTCGCGCGCCAGACGATTCAGCCATGCGCGGAGCCTAACGACGGCTCACTGACCCATGGCCGCCAGCATCTCCTCCCGTGAGGGGCCGAGGGGTGGCCGCGGGACGCTTCGGAGCTCGTCGAAGATCTGCTCGATGCGCGTCTGCAGCGGCCGGTCGTCGTCCAGCACGGCGGTGCTGTCCAGCAGGCCGAGCCGGCGGACGAACACCCGGAACACCTCCGGATCAACAGTGGCGGCCGCGGCGGCGGCAGTCATGCTGAACAGCGCGTAGTCGCCGTCACGGCGCGAGAAGTCCACCGGCTCCCCCAGCCACATCCGCCGGCGTTGCTCGTCGAGCGCCGTCGCGAGTGCATATCGCTCGCGCAGCGCGGGCGCAACCTCCTCGGCGTAGGCGCGGAAGGCATCAACCGCGTCTGCGTGCAGGTCGAGCACTTTCGCCAGTGCGACGGCATGAACGAGACCGAACGCCAACCCGTGGGCGAGCACCGGGTCCGTGTGGCAGTAGGCGTCGCCCACCGGCACGACACCAACGGCGCTCGAGGGGTCATAGTCCGCGAAACTGTTGCGCAGTCCGGCCATCGGGAGCACGTCGGTGATGGGCCGGACCCCGTCCGGATCCACCCACAGGCGCAACATCGGGATCTGAGCCGTCGCGGCCTCGAACGTCGGGGCGTCCTTGAGTGCGCGCCACTCCGCGACGCCACTCGGGACGGCCAGCACCGTGCCGAACGTCCGGTCGTCGCCGGGAAATGTCGCGAAGCCGAGGTAACCGCAGTCCCCGCGTGGGCTCAACAGCCACGGTCCCGGCGGCAGCTCGAAGTCAGGTCGGAGCCGGTAGTAGCGGCTGTAGTAGACGACGCCACAGTCACTACCGGCAACCGCGTTCGGCGTCCGTCCGGCCGCGATCAGCCAGTCACGCATCGGAGAGCGGCGCCCCATCGCATCGACGACCAGTTCCACGTCGACACTTCCGCCGTCCACCTCGACAGCGGTGATCCTGCCGTCGGTGACCCGCACCCCGCGGACGTGCACACCACCGCGCACGTCGATGCCGGGCTCGGCGAGGACCGCTCGCCGCAGTGCCCACTCGATGAGGGGCCGGCGCGCAGCCGTATAGCAGAGGTCGTCGTCGGCCGGCAGCGCATCACCGGGCACCTTCCGACCCACGTCGACGTCGACCGCCCCGGCGTCGAGCAGAGACGCGTAGACGTCGGGAAAGTGGGTGCGCAGCTCCTTCCGACCTCGGGGGATGAACATGTGCGGCAACAAGAAGTGCGGGACGCCCTTGCGCGGCAAGGAGAACATCGACCCGACGTCGCCGACACGGAGGTCGTCGCGCTCGACCACGGTGACCCGGTGCCCGACGCGGGCCAGCGCAAGCGCGGTCGAAAGGCCGGCGACACTGCCGCCCAGCACTGTCACGTTCCGCACAGGCACGCGGCGGAGCGTAACGAGCGGGCCACCCCTCCGCCACGGGTACGCGAATGGGCGAGACTGACCGGCGATGACGGAGGAGAGCACGACCTGGCCCGGAACACCATGGCCGCTCGGGGCGACGTGGGACGGCGAGGGCACCAACTTCGCACTCTGGGCGCCCGCGAGCGAGAGCGTCGACTTGTGCCTGTTCGACGAGCACGGCAGCGAGCACCGGGTGCAGCTCGAGGAGTTCACCTACCACGTCTGGCACGGTTACGTCCCCCGGGTCGGGCCGCGCCAGCGTTACGGCTTCCGGGTGGACGGGCCGTTCGATCCGCATCGCGGTGCCCGGTGGAACCCCAGCAAGCTGCTCGCCGATCCCTACGCCCGTGCATTCGACGGGACGTTCGTCGCCGACGACGCCATCTTCGGATATCCGATCGGTCGCGACGACACCCACCAGGACCATCGTGACTCCGCGCCCTTCGTGCCCAAGTCCGTCGTCGTGCACGACGTGTTCCCGTGGGGAGATCACCTTCGTCCGGACATCGCGTGGGCGGACACCGTGATCTACGAGCTGCATGTCCGCGGCTTCACGATGCGCCACCCCGGCGTGCCGCCCGAGCTCCGCGGCACCTACGCGGGCCTTGCTCACCCCGCCGCGATCGAACACCTGCACCGGCTCGGCATCACGGCTGTCGAGCTGATGCCGGTGCATCACTTCGTCAGCGAGCCGGCGCTGCTGCGCCGCGGCCTGTCGAACTACTGGGGCTACAACACGCTCGGATATTTCGCACCGCACGCGGCGTACTGCTCGAGTGGCACGCTCGGTGAGCAGGTGCGGGAGTTCAAGGCGATGGTCCGGGCGCTCCACGCCGCGGGCATCGAGGTCATCCTCGACGTGGTCTACAACCACACGGCCGAAGGCGACGAGGCCGGGCCGACGTTGGGTTTCCGCGGCATCGACAACCCGACGTACTACCGGCTGCGCGACGACGACCCGCGCTACTACCGCGACTACACCGGTACCGGCAACACGCTGAACGCGCAGCAACCGCACGTCCTGCAGCTCATCACCGACTCATTGCGCTACTGGGTGACCGAGATGCAGGTCGACGGTTTCCGGTTCGACCTCGCCGCCGCGCTCGCCCGCTCCTTTCATGACGTCGACAAGCTGTCGGGGTTCTTCGAGGTCATCCAGCAGGACCCGGTCCTGTCGCGGGTGAAGCTCATCGCCGAGCCATGGGACCTCGGCCCGGGCGGCTACCAGGTGGGAGAGTTCCCGCCGTTGTGGACTGAGTGGAACGGCAAGTACCGCGACGCCGTAAGGGACTTCTGGAGGGGCCCCGTCGCATCGAATCCCGGCACCGGAGTGGCCGAGCTCGGGTTCCGGCTGACCGGTTCGAGCGACCTCTACCAGGGCGACGGCCGGCGACCGTATGCCTCCATCAACTTCGTCACGTGCCACGACGGCTTCACGTTGCGGGACCTCGTCTCTTACAACGACAAGCACAACGAGGCGAACGGCGAGGACAACCGCGACGGCAACGACGACAACCGTGCCTGGAACTGCGGCGTCGAAGGCGACACCGACGCCGCGGACATTCTCGAGCTACGGGCCCGTCAGATGCGCAACTTCCTCGCGACCCTGCTGCTGTCGACGGGTGTGCCGATGCTGCGCATGGGGGACGAGCTCGCCCACACGCAACGCGGCAACAACAACGCCTACTGCCAGGACAACGAGATCTCCTGGCCCGACTGGACCGGCGCCGACCCCTTCCCCGACGCCGGTGTCGCGGGCTACGTCGATCTGGTCGGCCGGCTCCTCGCCCTGCGGCAACGGCACCCCGTGTTTCGGCAACGGGCCTTCTTCCTGGGTCGGTCGATCAGGGGTGATGGCATCAAGGACCTGGCCTGGTTCACCCCCGAGGGCGACGAGATGGACGACGAGGACTGGTCGGCGTCGTCCGCCCGGACGCTGGGCATGTATCTGTCCGGACAAGGCATCAGGACCCGCGGGCCGCGCGGCGAGCGGATCACGGACGACTCCTTCCTCTTCGTACTGCACGCCGGGCCCGAGCCGACGTCGTTCCGGCTTCCGGGTGCGCCGTGGGCGACCGGCTACCGGACCGAGCTCGACACCGACCGGCCGGGAGGGCCCGCGTCGGCGTACGACGCCGGCGGGTCGCTGCCTCTCAAGGCCCGATCCGCGGTGCTCCTGCGTGTGACGGGAGCTCAGACCGTCGTGTAGGCGGTTGAGTCGACGGGCAGCGCCACGAGGCCGAGTTCGGCGCTCGATGCCAACGAGGGATGGCTCGGCAGCACTCGGACCGTGTAGCCGAACGCCCCGCGACGGGCGAGCGGCACCTTGCCTTCATAACGCAGGGATCCGTCGACGGCGTCGGTGCGCTCGAGCGGGAGATAGACGGGGTCGCGAAGCTCGTCGTACTCGTCGACCGCCCCGAACGCCACCTGCACCGCCACGTCGCCGGGCGTCAACGGCCCTAGCTCTATGACGGCGCGGACCTCCATCTCCTGACCGAGCTCGGGGGTGTCGGCAACGCCCGCGGACTCCACGTGCGACACGCGGACATTCGGCCAGCCGGCTTTGACCCGACCGATCCAGGCCGCAAGCTCGCGCGCACCCGCGTAGTCGTCGTCGGCCATCGAGCGCGACGAGTGCACTGCGGGGGCGTAGAGATCGACGACGTAGTCCCGCACCATCCGGCTGGCGAGAACCTGCGGGCCCAGCGACTGCAGCGTGTGCCGGACCATCTCGATCCACCGGCGCGGAAGCCTGTCAGCGTCGACGTCATAGAAGCGGCCGCGCACCTGGTTCTCGACGAGGTCGTAGAGCGCGCTCGCCTCCCTGTCGTCCCGCGCGTCGGGCTCGGTGCCCTCGGGGGCCGAAGGGATCGCCCACCCGTTGGCGCCGTCGTACATCTCGTCCCACCAACCGTCGCGGATGGAAAGGTTGAGTCCGCCGTTGAGCGCGGACTTCATGCCACTCGTACCGCAGGCTTCGAGCGGCCGCAACGGGTTGTTGAGCCACACGTCGCACCCGTGGTAGAGGTAGCGCGCCATGCCGATCTCGTAGTCCGGCAGGAACACGATGCGGTGGCGCACCAGCGGGTCGTCGCTGAACCGCACCATCTGCTGGACCAGAGCCTTGCCGCCGTCGTCGGCCGGGTGCGATTTGCCCGCGATGACCATCTGCACGGGACGCTCGGCGTCGAGCAGGATCCGGATCAGTCGCTCCGGGTCGCTCAGCATCAGTGTGAGCCGCTTGTACGACGGGACGCGCCGGGCGAACCCGATCGTCAGCACATCCGGGTCGAACACGCCGTCGATCCAGTCGAGACCGGCTTCGGATGCGCCACGTTGCAGCCACGACTCCCGCAACCGGCGACGGACCTCGTCGACCAGTCGCAGCCGCAGCGCGCGACGGGTCGCCCAGATCGAGTCATCCGGCACCTTGGCGATGCCGTCCCAGCCCTGCGCTTCCTCGACGAGCTTGGGACCGACCTCGCGGGCGGCGAGCTCCATCACCTCGCGCGCGACCCACGTCGGCGCGTGCACGCCGTTGGTGACGCTGGTGATGGGGATCTCGTTCATGTCGAAGTCAGGCCACAGCCCGCCGAACATCTCGCGGCTGACCTGGCCGTGCAGACGCGAGACACCGTTGGCGCGCTGCGCCAGCCGCAGCCCCATGTAGGCCATGTTGAACACGTCCGGGTCGTCTTCGCGACCGAGCTCCAGGATCCGTTCGATCGGCACGCCCTTGCACGCGTTGTCGCCGCCGAAGTGATGCGCGATCAGCTCCATCGGGAAGCGATCGATGCCGGCGGGCACGGGTGTGTGCGTGGTGAACACGGTGCCGGCCCGGACCGCGGTGAGGGCCTCGTCGAAGCTCAGCCCGTTTTCGTCGGTGAGCTCCCGGATGCGCTCGAGTCCGAGGAAGCCCGCGTGGCCCTCGTTGGTGTGGAACACCTCGGGCTCCGCATGACCCGTGATGTGGCAGAACGCGCGCAGCGCGCGCACACCGCCGATGCCGAGCAGCATCTCCTGCAGCAGCCGGTGATCGGTGCCACCTCCGTAGAGCCGGTCGGTCACCTCGCGCTCGGGTGGGGCGTTGTCCTCGATGTCGGAGTCGAGCATCAGCAGCGGCACGCGGCCCACCTGCGCCCGCCAGACCTGTGCCCGCAGCACCTTGCCTTCGGGCAGACCCACGGCGACCCGGACCGGAGGACCCTCGGCGCCCTCCTCACCCGACTCCCGGAGCAAGGTCAGCGGCAGTCCGTTGGGGTCTACCGGTGGGTATCGCTCCTGTTGCCACCCGTCCGGGCTGAGGCTCTGGTTGAAGTAGCCGCGTCGGTAGAGCAGCCCGACACCGATGATCGGCGTACCGAGGTCGCTGGCGGCCTTGAGGTGGTCACCGGCCAGGATGCCGAGACCGCCGGAGTACTGCGGCAGTACCTCCGTGATCCCGAACTCGGGTGAGAAGTAGGCGACTGCCTTAGGAGGAGCGACGAGCGTCTGGTGCCAGCGTGGCTGGTCGAGGTAGTCGACCAGGTCGTCGTGCGCGTCGGAGAGCCGCCGCAGGAACCGCCGGTCCTTCGCCAGCGCAACCAACCGGTCGGGGTCCACCGCACCGAGCAGGCGCACCGGGTCGTGACCGACGGCCGCCCACGTATCGGGATCGACGGACTCGAACAGGTCGAGCGACTCGGGATGCCATGACCAGCGAAGGTTCATCACCAGCTCTCCGAGCGCGGCCAACGGCTCGGGCAGGGGCGCTCTGACGGTGAACCGGCGTAGGGCTCTCACTCGCGCGACCCTACCGAGCGGGCATTACCGGCGGAGCGGGTCGTTCGGCGCCGGGCGACCTGGGTAGGTTCGACGCGATGATCGGACGGATCCCCACCACCGACGTGCGCCCTGTCGTCGAGTGCGGACGCTGGCCGGCCAAAGCCGCGGTCGGCGAGACCGTACCCGTGACCGCGACGGTTTTCCGCGACGGCCACGACGCCGTCGGTGCCAACGTGGTCCTCATCGGGCCCGACGGCAAGAAGCGTCCCTTCCGGCGGATGCACAAGCTCCCCGACATCGGGCGAACCGATGGCTGGGCCACCGAGGTCCGGGTCGACGCCGAGGGGAGCTGGCGTTTCTACGTCGAGGCCTGGAGCGACCCGATCGCCACGTGGCGCCACGACGCGGAGATCAAGGTGCCGCTCGGTCAGGACGTCGACCTCGTCTGCGAAGCAGGCGCCCTCCTGCACGAACGAGCGGCAAAGGAAGCGCCGAAGGCAAGCCGATCCGGCATCCTGAAAGCCGTCGCGGCACTGCGCGACGCAGACCGGTCCGGCGAGGACCGCATCGCACCGGCACTCGACCGAGACCTGGTGGCCGTCGTCGACGCCCATCCGGTCCGAGAGCTCGTGACGGCCTCGGAGCGGCTGGAGCTGCTCGTCGAGCGGGAGCGGGCACAGTTCAGCGCCTGGTATGAGTTCTTCCCCCGCTCTGAAGGGACCCTGCGTACGGCGGCACTGCGCCTGCCCGCCATCGCGGCCATGGGGTTCGACGTCGTCTACCTGCCCCCGATCCACCCGATCGGCACAGCCTTCCGCAAGGGTCGCAACAACACGCTGACCCCCGAACCGGGCGACCCGGGGTCCCCGTGGGCGATCGGGTCCGCGGCCGGCGGCCACGATGCGGTTCACCCGGACCTCGGCACGATCGACGACTTCGACGACTTTGTCGCCGCAGCCGCGGGCAACGGGCTCGAGGTGGCGCTCGACCTCGCGCTGCAG
>JAVEEE010000213.1 GCA_030840615.1 Frankiaceae bacterium
TCTGCGTCAGTGGTCAGGCGGAGAAGTGCTGCACGTGTGCGACGTCGAACAGCGCGACCCACACGCCACCCTTGCCGTCACCGGCGATCGACAACGTGTCGTGTGGGATGTGCGCGGCCAGCACCGCTGTCTTCGCACCCGCATCGATCCGCCACAGTGACGACGTGCCGTCGGACGCCCAGACGGTGCCGCCGGACGTCACTGCCATGCCTTCGGTGTAGGCGAGCTTGGCACCCGCCGGCCCCAGCACCGTGCGCTGCACGTTGCCCGCAGCGTCGATGCCGTCCAGCTCACCGTTGCGCATCGCATAGAACAGCCCGCCGCTGGTCGGCGACGCCCACAGCACGGCTCCGGCCGAGGTCGACGTCACCAGGTGCCCCGTCTTGGGATCGACGATGACCGGTACGCCGTCCTGCGACGCCCACAGGTGCCCGTCGACCACGACCGGGCCGTCGATGCCGTAAATGTGCTTGACGATGCGCCCGGTGTGCGTGTTGACACCGACGATCAGTGCCGCGTCGGGTCCGCCCGCAGCAATCCACACCATCGATCCGAGCACCGCCGGCTGGCAGCAGCTCTCACCGGGCAGTTTCGTCCGCCGCACGATCTTGTTGGTGCGCGGGTCGATTCCGACGAGGAGTCGACCGGTGCCGTAGTGACCAACCCAAACGAGGCCTGCACCGGCGGTGATCCCGCCGGGCTCAACCGCGCCCGTCTTGATGCGGGCCAGCGTCTTGCCCGTCGTCAGGTCCAGCCGCATCACGGCGTTGCCGTGGTGCGCGGCCACCCACAGCGAGCCGAACGCCGCGTAGGGGTTCTGCGGAGCGTCGTCCGACTTCAGTGCGATGTCGCGGTCGGGTCCGGCAGTGGCCGAGGTCGACGCCGAAGGACTGGTCGAATGGCCGGATGACGACGATGGCGACGAACCTGACCCGCCGCAACCCGCTGCCGCTACTGCCAGCACCGCAATACCCGCAAACCATCTGTTCATGACGACCATGCCAGCCCCCTCGACGCAACTCTTACGCCATCACTCGCTTTGGGCGGCTTGGAACGTTTACCCACGACCGGGATCGGTTCGTGTCACCGTGACGGGATGGACGTGTCGCCGGCGGTCGAACGCTCCAGCGACGACCGCTCCGCGAGTCCCGACTCGACGACCGTCACCGTTCCGGAGACCTACCTCGAGTTCTACCAACGCGAGTGGCGGCCGGCGGTCGCGCTGGCCTACGCGCTGTGTGCCGACCGGGCGATCGCCGAGGAGGTGGCCCAGGAGTCACTGATCGTGGCGTTCGACAAGTGGGCGACGATCTCGGCGTACGACGTGCCCGGCGCATGGCTGCGTCGCGTCGTCGCGCGCAAGGCGACCAGCGTCGTACGCCGACGGGTGGCCGAGGCGAAAGCACTCACGCGTTGGGGGCAGCGCGAGCGACCGTCGACGATGCCGATGCCGGCGGAGGACCACGAGGTGTGGGGCATTGTCGCCAAGCTGCCCCGACGGCAGGCACAGGTGATCGCACTGCACTACCTCGAGGATCTCGATGCCAAGCGCATCGCGACCATCCTCGACTGCGGGGAAGCCACCGTGCGCGTGCATCTTCACCGCGGGCGGCGCACACTGGCCCAGCAGCTCGGTGGCCTCGATGTCGGTGAGGGGGAAACATGACGCAGCTCGACGACCGCCTCCGCCGCGCGGCCACCAGTCTGCAGCAAGCCGTCGACCAGCTGCCGCGACCGGCTGAGAACGTCGTCGGGAAACCGACGCATCGTCGCGAGTGGGTGGCCGCGACGTTGGCGACGTGCGCCGTCCTTGTCGTCATTGCTGCCACGTTCCTGTTCGCGAACCTCGGCGACGACTCGGCATCCGTCAAGCCCGGGTCACCCGGCGCGTCCGGCTCGACGCTGCCGCCGCTGCTACCACCGGGACTCAGGCTGCCATCCGACTGGCGGGTCGCTGCCGGCGGTACGACGACCGCCGTCATCCGCGGCACCGGGCCGGTCGACCGCATCGTGGTGTGGCGACCGACGGTGGTGGCCGACCCGAGCAGTAGCGACCTCGTTGCGGCGCCGTATGCGATCGGCGGCTACTTCTTCGGGCACCCGGACCTCGACGTCACCTCCGAGACACCGGTCGGGCACCTGGGTGGGCGCAAGGTCAGCCGTGCCCTCGTCACCGTCCGGGCAGCCGCGCCGGCGTGCGGCGCGCGGCACTGCGTGACGCTGACCGTCGACGGCGACCGACGGCTGAGTCTCACCAGCGGGCACGCGGTGCAGGCCTACTTCGGGACGGCCTACGGCCAGCCCCTCGTCGTGTTCGTCGAGTCGACGACAAACTCGCTGACCAACGCACTGGCGGCCGCGCGGCCGGTGCTCAGGCAACTGCGGTGGGGCGCAGTCACGCCCCCGTGACACCTCGCCATTCCTGCTCGAGCTCGCGCAGCATCGCGGGATAGACGAGCAGGTGTCGGAACGGCTTGATCGCGGCCAGGTAAGCGGTGCCGAGTAGCCCGTTCGGCTTCACGAGGATCGCCAGCTGCCCGCGGTAGCCGCCGCGGCCGTCGGCGACCCAGCCCAGATGCAGGACCCCGTGCACGGTTCGGTTGGCTAGCTCGGCGGCCCATTCGTTGCCGGTCAGGTAGAGCGGCGTGAACGGAAACGCGCCCGATTGCGGCAGCGGCGCCGCATCGCGAAGATCCGGCGGCAACCGGTCGAGCAGCGACGGGACACGGGCGCCCACACCAGTGTCCGACTCGTCCCAACCGAACAGCTCGCCGAGCTTGCGCCGGATCTCGAACAGCGCGCGGACGGCAGGCGAGGAACGTCGTGCCGGGTCGTACGACGTCACGACCTCGACCAGCCGCGGGAAGTCGTCCCGGCCACCGAGCGCTCCTAGCGCCCACACGTCCTCGAGCCGG
>JAVEEE010000122.1 GCA_030840615.1 Frankiaceae bacterium
ACGAACGATGGCCGAACGACTCGGCGCCTCCTACGCCGCCATCGCCGGATCGCTTCACTCGCCGGCCTGTGAGGCGCCCGAAGACCTGGCGAAGGTACTTCTCACCTTCTGGTCAGCCTGACGCCGGAGTCCCGGATGCAGGAGCACGGGCGGAGCCTGTCGAACTCATGGAGCGAAGACTGGGTTCTTCGTCGGGGGGTCGTCATCGTCAAGCTCGTCTGCAGGGTCGTCGTGGGTCTCGCGCTCGTTCTCACCACGAACGCCGTCGCGGGCCCCGGTCCCGACGTGCCGTCGCCGGTGCCGCCGCCCGTGCATCTGGGGATCTTCAACAACCCGCTCATGCGCGATTCCATCGATCCGCAGACAAGGGGTGGCAGCGACAACGCGGTCATCGTCCCCGGAGCGCCGTCCGGGATCACAGCGGAGATCGTCAACGTCCTCGCGTCGGCGGCGGCGCATGCGACCGTCACCATCGCCATGTTCACGTCGAGCGACGACGGACTGTCGGGCTCATCCGCCGACACCGAGCTGATCAAGTCAGCGATCCGCGACGCGGCCCCTCGGGTGCGGGCGATCAACGTGTTGGTCGACGCAGGTCCCAACCAAACCCTATGGCGGTCCATGCGGCACGTGCCGCATGTGGCGGTCCGTCGTTGCGACGGCTCGTGCTTCCACACAGGTCGCGGGATCATGCACAACAAGTTCCTCCTGGTGGACGACACGACCTGGACGTCCGGCCGGGAGTACGTGGTCGTGCAGATGACCGCGAACTGGAAAAATGTGCAGCTCAGCAGCCAGCACTGGAACAGCTCATTGCAGATCTGGGGCGACCGGACCCTCTACGACGGCTACCTGGGCTACCACCGCCAGCTCTGGCGATGCGCGCCGCGGTGCCACGGGGCTCCGGCTCGGCAGGACGTCGAAGGCAAGCCGGGGTCCGGCACGCACGTCTACTTCTTCCCGCGGTCCAACGGCGACGACCCGGTGCTCGACCCGTTGTTCGAGGTGACCGCGTGCTCGTCGGGCGACGGCATCGACATCGCCATCAACGACTGGCGGCGGGACCGGCGCGGGACGGCCATCCTTGCGCGGCTCGAGGCGCTCGCTGCGCTGGGTTGCCCGGTGCGCATCGTCGTCGAAGGCAGTCGCAAGGCCGGTGCGATGGCGACCGGGCTGCCGGAGAGCTCGCTCGCCACCAGCTCCCGCTGCACGCCGCGAGGGAAGACGAGGACCAACCTCCGCACCCATCCGCCCATGGTCCACTCCAAATACGTGCTCATCCACGGCACGTTCCGCGGGGTGCCCGGCACCACCGTGGTGGCCACCGGCTCGGAACGCTTCGCCACCCGGGCCCGCGACCGCGACGACGAGACGTGGCTGACGCTCATGTCCACGCCCGGGCAGAACGTCGCCAACGCGGCGGTCTACGCCGCGTTCGAGGCGAACTTCGACGAGATGTGGGCCATGACTCCCCCCTGCCCGCCGGTCTCGCCGGCCAGCTGACGTGGGAACGCCGGCACGTGTGATTCTGGGCACGTGACCACCGTCGAGCGATCCGACGCCGCAGGGGATCCAGGACTGTTCGGCCCGGACAGCGTCACCTGGCGCGTGCACGCCGACCCGATCCTCTGGGTGGCGGGCCTGCGCGCCCTGCTCCTGCAGGCCGTGCATCCCGCGGCGATGGCCGGCGTCCTGCGCCACTCGGACTTCCGGGCAGATCCGTGGGGACGGCTGATCCGCACCGCGGACTACGTCGGCGTGGTGTCGTTCGGAAGCACTGCGGAGGTCGCTGCCGCCGGCGCCCGGGTGCGCGCGATCCACGCCAAGGTGCGCGGCACCGACCCCGTCACCGGCGTCGACTACCGGGCCGACGACCCCGAGCTGCTCCGCTGGGTGCACTGCTGCGAGGTCGAGTCGTTCCTCACGACCAACCGACGGGCGGGGGGCGCCCTTTACGCGGGCGACGTCGACGCCAACTACGCTGAGCAGACCCGCGCCGCGGCCGTGGTCGGACTCGACCCGAGCGTCGTCCCCTCGAGTGCGGGCGACATGGCGGCGTACTTCGCCCAGATGCGCCCGCTGCTGTCCGTGGACCGGCGGACCCGGCGGGTCGCCGGCTATGTGCTTGCGCCCCCGATGCGCCGATGGGTGCAGCTGGCCACTCCGGCGCGGCCGGCCTGGGCGGCGGCAGCAAGTGTCGCGGCCGGGCTGCTGCCGCGCTGGGCCCGACGGCTCTACGGCCTGCCGGCTCTCCCGCTCGCCGACGTGGCCGCGACGGCGGGAGTGCGCGCGCTGCACGCGGCGACCGCGGCGGCACCCAGCCGCTACCGGGAGGGCCCGCACCTGCGCGCGGCGCGGGCACGGATCGGCGCGCTGTCGACGACTCAGTCGTCAGTGGCGGGGGCGACGTCCGGCGCGAGCCCCGCCCAGGGGGCGTAGGGAGCGGCGGCCGCCCGACCTTCGGGACAATGTACGGAGAAGTCACACCAGCCGCACATCGGACCGGGTCGAGGCGGGAACGCCGCGTCGTCGCCGGCCGCCTTTGCCGCGGATGCCTCCGCGGCGATGTCCTCTGCCCGGCCCAGGTGCCGGGTCAGCGTCGCGTCCGTGTGCTCCCAGGTGACCACGTCACCTGACGGCAAGTGGTGCAGCTCGACCGTCAGGCACTTCCGGCGCAACGTCCGCCCTGCCGCCATCGCATAGATCGCGAGAGCCAGCGAGCCCCGCGCGTCGTCGGTGCTGAGCACGTGGCGGCCCGTCTTGTAGTCGACGACGACCAGCTCGTCGCCACGACGGTCCAGCCGGTCGATGCGTCCGGACACCGCGAGCCGCTCGGTGCGCATCGCAACCGTCCGCTCGATGCCCACCGGTTCGTCGTGCGGATCGAGCCCGTCGACGTAGCGCTCGACCATCGTGGCGGCACGGTCGCGCCATTCGTCGCTGTGTGCGTCGTCACGAAAACCGAGGCCGATCCACTTGTCGCGGACGAGCCGACCGGCCTGCTCACGGGTCCGCCGATCGGTCGGCAGCGACCACCACGAGGCCAGCGCCGTGTGAACCGCGGCACCCACGCTGTTGTGCGCCCAGGGCGCTCCCTTCGCCGGCGAGGGCCGATCGACGTAGACGAAGCGATAGCGGCGCGGGCAGTCGAGCCAGGTAGCCAGCCGCGACGGCGTGCAGGTGAACAGCCGGGTGGGCATCCCGGTGAAGCCCAGCTGCGTCGCGGACATGTCGCTCAGTCTCCCCGGCAGGTACGACGAAATGGCGGCGCCGCGCCCGATCTGTGCGGGGTCACGCCTGCCGGGAGAACGCGATCGCTGATGTCGCGACGAGCTGCACGGCGATGGCGGACAGCAGCAGTCCCGAGATCCGGGTCACCAGCAGCACCCCACCCTCGCGGATGACCCGAAGGATGACGTTGGCGAACCGCAGTGACAGATACAGCACCAGGTGGACGGCAACGATGCCGGCCGCGATGGCCGCGGCATCGGCGAAGCCGTGGCCGCGGCGTACGAAGACGATCGTCGCCACGATCGCGCCGGGGCCGGCGAGGAGCGGAGTGCCGAGCGGCACGAGCGCCACGTTGACGTCGGGCACGTCCTCCGGGCTTTCCTGTTTGCCGGTGAGCAGCTCCAGGGCGACGAGGATGAGCAGCAGCCCGCCGGCGCCCTGCATGGCCGCGACGGTGATGCCGAGGTAGCGCAGGATCTGCTGTCCGAACAGCGCGAAGGCGGCGATGACCATGATCGCGACCACGACGGCCTGCCAGGCGAGCCGGCGACGGGCCCGGAGGCTGCGACCGCTCGTCAACGCGAGGAACAGCGGAATAGTCCCGATCGGATCCATGATCACCAGCAGCGTGACGAAGACCTCGGTGAACAGCTTGACGTCGAACGCGAGGTGCCTCATGTCGGCGCCGAGGCTAGCCGGAAGGCCGTTCAGCGCTCAGTCGACGACGTGGGTCGCGGACAGCCGCGGCGAGAGCGAGCCGAACGCCAGCTCGGCCTCCAGATAGCCATCCCGAAGGTCGGCGACGGCCAGCTGGTCATACATGAGGACCCCGGCCGTCGCCGGCCACACCAACGCCCATATCCAGCGGCCCTTGGCCTCACCGACGAACGTGGCGCAGTCCGCGCCGGCGGGCAGGTTCCACAAGGCGGTCGGGTGACCGCCGATCTCGAGCTTGGCGTCGGGCGGGCCGGCATCGAAGCCGGCGCCGGGGTCCGGCCCCGGGTGGCCGGCGAGCCGGGCGCCGAGACCTACGCCGGGCTCCTCGGCGACGATGACGATCTCGGCGGCGCCCCCGAGCGGGCTCGGCCCGGACATGCTGGTGGC
>JAVEEE010000157.1 GCA_030840615.1 Frankiaceae bacterium
ACGGATGTCGGCGAAACTCGTTCGTCATTTCGGTCATCAGCGCCATCTACTGATCATGGCGCACTGCAAATCAGTCCTCGGGAAGTCCGGCAAACGCGCGCTTGGTGGCCCGGTACCACCCCATTCCTGAGATGGGGTGCTTCCATCGTCCCTTCATGTCATCCAAGGCGCTTCGATGCGCGTCATCTCCGTTGGCGACGGCTTCTTTCAGATGCTTGTCCTGCGCCTTGATCACCTCATCCGCAGTGTTGCCGTGAAGCGCAACGTCGCATGGTCCTCCCAACTGCTGACACGTCATCGTCTTCATAGGATTCGCCTCCGTTAGCTGAGCACTGCCCGTCTGGCGCTGGTCCCACCCGCGGACCACCTAGTCGAGGAGCGGTGCACGGTCGCCCGGGCCGGGGTCAACGTACGAGCCCAACCCGTGGCGTGGTTATCCGATCCTGGTCTATGGCAGTGCCCGTGCGAGCAGGCGGACGCCGAGGGCAGACAGGTTCCAGCGATTCCCAACGGACCACTGGCACCGAGTCTCTAGACGTGCGACATTCGCGATGGAGGCGTGAACAACGGAGCAGCATGAACAGGACCTTTTTCACGGCCGTCGTAGTGGTGTTGTGCGCCGCCGCATGTGCATCGGGCACGACCACATCGGCTGACCAGACGGCAACCTACGCGCTTCCCGACGACGGCTGGAAGTCGGGTTACGGAGTCTTGCTGGCCGGGCCCAGCGGGGAGTTCCGCGCCACGTTGACCCCACGCGGCGCGTGCGCCTCGATGCGTGATCAGGCGGTCCCGTTCTCGTTCAGCTGGCCGACCGGATTCCGCGTCCGGTTCAACCCGACGCAGCTCCTCGACCCAGCCGGACATGTGATCGCCAACGAAGGCGACGTGATCAAGTCAGCTGGCGGATTCACCGGGCAGACCGCTGGGGGCAGGGGCAAGCCCACAAGACCCATCGTCCATACCTGGTGTGGCCGCCCCGGCGAGCCGGTGTTTGCTGTACAAGGCGCCGTTCAGCGAGTCGACTAGCGGACCTGCACGTTTCCCATCTCCCTCGTTCTTGCCGCTCCATCCTGGCGCTCCGGCACGAAAGCCCTAGATTCACCCTTGATGCAGCGGTTCGGGGCAGGACTGGGCGCGCGCGAGACCGCCTTGGCCGCGTGCCTGCTTGCTGAGGCCGTCGCGCTGTTGGTGATGGCGGCTACGCATCCGCCGCTGGACCTGGACATCTATGCCTGGGGAGGCCACACCGTCCTTCGCGACGCGGCGCTGTACGACACCCAGGCTTACGGACACTGGTTCACCTACCCGCCGTTCGCGGCGGTGTCCTTCATCCCCGTGGCCGCTCTTCCGGCCGTGGTTGCGAGTCTGCTGTGGGTGCTCGTCTCGCTGGCTGCGACGGCCTACGTCTGCTTGATCATCCTCCGACTGTCGGAGGTGACGATGACTCCCGCCCGCGTGATGCTCACGATCGCCGTCGCGCTGCCGCTCGAACCGGTCCGCCACACCTTCGCCCTTGGGCAGGTCAACTTGCTGCTGATGGCACTGGTCTTCTGGGACCTGTCGCGGTTGCAGCGCGGAGACCGAGCCGGCATGGGCATCGGAATCGCAGCTGCTATCAAGCTGACCCCGGCCCTGTTCGTCGTGGTGCTGCTCGTGACCCGGCGCTTTCGCGACGCTGCGGTCGCGATGGGCACGTTCCTCGTGTGCACATCGCTCGGTTTCGTCGTAGCGCCGGCTGCATCAGCGAACTACTGGTCTCACCTGTTCTACGACACCAACCGAGTCGGAGCGCCATACATCAGCAACCAGTCGCCCTTCGGCGCGGCAGCGCGGCTCCTTGGCGGCAAGCAGCACGTCGGGCAGTGGTACCTGGCCATTCCACTGGCCGTCTGCGTGGTCGGGATGTTCGCCGCACGTCACTACGCGCGACGCAATGACTGGCTGGGCGCAGCCGGCGTCACCGGGATCACGATGCTGCTCGTCTCCCCGATCTCCTGGACTCATCACTGGGTATGGCTGCTACCCGGGATTGCCGTCGTCGCCCGCAAGCGCGGCATCCTGCGACAAGGGGGCCTCATTTGCATCGGCGTGATTCTGGTCGCTGCGCCCCTGTGGTGGACACCGCACCATGGAGGCCCACGGGAATACGGGCTCCACGGCGCAACGTCGCTCGTCGCGAACAGCTACCTGATCGTCGGGGTGCTCGTACTCGCCTGTCTGGTCCTCGACGCCGTGCGTGCCGCGAACCAACCCCAAACGCCAGCGTTAACGAGGTCGCCACCACGGCCGGCCGCAGAGATGGCCACCTGAACCGAGGCCGCCGCATTGCGGCACCCTCTCGATCGCCACGCCGAACCGTACGCTTCCTACGTGAGTCCTACGGGTGTGCGATCTCTCGCGCTGGTGGCGCTGCTGGCGGCGTCGGCGACAGCCGGATCCGCCGCCTCCGTCGCCGCCCCACGTGCCGACACGTCTGGGTCGCCTTCGCCGGCTCCGACAGTCCCAAGCGACAAACTCCGACCGGCCATCACCGATGGCTACGCCGGCCGGTACCTGCACTGTCACGCGCACGTCCGTCAAGCCCAACTCAGTGCGCCGTTCTGGCTCGACTTCGAGCACTTCGACCCACCCGCTGGAGAGTCGGCGCACACCGCTGGTCAGGTCTTGGCCGCCTATCACGCCGACCCGGCGACCCGCGGCTTGAGCGGCCGCCACCCTCTGGCTGCCTTCGTCTCCTACTCGCGTTTTGAACCACACCAATCCGCGAAGGCGGCCTGGATCGTCGTGTCCTACGGAATCTCCGCGATGCCTTCGATGTCCTCGACACCAGTCAAGACCGACGAGACGGTGATCTTCGATGACCGGACATTGCGTTCGCTCGCCATCATCGACTCGCTCCCTAGCCGCTGCATGTGAGTGAGTAGCGCCGGTGTCGGGTCAGAAGGTGTTGCTCTTGGATACCTACGCAGCCACTTAGGCGCGGTCGACCGACTTCGGCCGGAAGATCACGTAGAGGAACCATCCAACTGGGCCAAGGAGCAGGGCCACCAGCCCCCACGGCAAGCCGGATCCGTTCCGTCGAGATGCGTCCCACCCGATGACGAGCGTCATGAAAACAATCGCGACCAGGAAGACTCCGGCGACGACACCGCTGCCCGCAATTTGCGGAACGAGAAACTGTCGGGATGGCATGCCCGAGATCATGAAGCTGACCAGCAGCCCTCGCCAAGGGAGGTTGAACGGCACTTTCTGGCCCGTCCGCCCTAACCCTTCGCCGACCCTCCAAGGAAGCGAATGATGAGACGCTGGAAGCGGTTCGGATCCCGGCCGGAAGAGGGCTCGGTCTGGAGCAGCCGCCGAGCCTTGGACACGTCGCCCTCCGGCACGAGCACCCGGACGCCCTGCGCCTGCAGAGCGAGGTCGACTCCACCGGCGTCGTCGGCAGATATCGCGGCCCTGACGCCGTGATTTTTGAGCATGCCGACTAACAGTTCAGCTTCCTGTCGGCTGCCGACTACTGCCGCAACGACCGCCACGGTTCCAGTGTCGCGCAGCGGCACTTCTTGGGCGGCGACTCGGGCGCTGCAGCACCGATATCGACAGCTACCGTCGCCCACCTCGGCGAGCACGTCATCCCCAAGATCGACAAGGACCCGGAGGTGTCGACGGCGCGGTACCGCCCGCAGGCTGCTTCCTGATGGGCCAACGTCATGCCGTGAGGGCTTCGTCGGCGTCGACGTGGCTGATGACGATGACCTGGTCGTCTGCCGTCAGGCGGACTACGTCGGACTTCGGCGGGTTGACCACGATCCGCGGATCATTCCCGGTCGAGGCCGAACCGAGCCGGTATCCGATGGCGACCTGCCCGTATTGCAGCGCCTGCTCGACGACCGCAGAGAACGGGTGCTCGTCGCCCGGCTCGACGTACGCGGTCGCCGGCTGCAGCGAGATGTCACTGCCGCCGACGTCGAACAGGTCGTGGAGAACCGTGCCGCGCTCGGGGTCCTCCGCGAGCTGAGCGAGGATGAAGCTGGTCAGCCGCTCGCTGACGACGAAGTCGCTCGTGCTCGTCGTCTTCGCCAGCTCAACGTCGCGGCCATCGAGCAGCTGGCTGACGACCGAGATGGCGCCACCCGCCGGCTGGCATTCCGGGATCAGCTTGTGCAGCTGCAGCAGTGTCACCAGCGTCCGCGCGTCGGCGTCCGCCGGCCGCAGCCCTCCGTAACAGAGCACGATGACGTGGTCGTATGTGTGCGCTCGGAGCAGCCGCTCGACGTTGGCCTGCGAACCGGTGTCGCCGTCGTGCCGAAGCACCTGGAGCCGCCGGTGCTCGGCAGACCTCTGGTCGTTGGGCTCGACGACGAGGTCCGGGTCGGCGAGGATGTCGACGACACTGCCGGCGGCGGCAGCAGCGTCGTCGAGCTCGTCCAGGATCATCGGGCCGAGGTCGTTCCAGCCGATGACAAGGATGCGCTCCACCGCAGGCCGCGGTGGCGTGCGCTCCGGTCGCCCCACCGGCGCCTCCGGTGCGGCCGGGTCACTGTAGGCGACGGTCGAGTCGTCCTACGCAATGAGCACGATCCGGTCGCCGCGCTCGACGGCGGTGTCGGCAGCCGGCGCAAGCAGAGTCTCGCCGGCCGCACGGCGTACGCCGATGACGGTCGAGGTCGGGTAGGCGCGGATGCAGCTGCCGAAGCTCCGGCCGACCAAGCGCGGCTCGTCGATCAAATAGACCTCCGCACCCCCGAAGTCGATGAGGTCCTGGAAGACGATCGACAGTCCCGGCTGGCGGCAGACCTGCGCGGTGATGCGGGCGATGATGTCGGAGCTAACGACCGTCAAGACCTTGCCACCGGTCACCTCGCTGATCACGGCGGCCTTGTCGGCGTCGGCGAACTCGGCAACCACTCGGAGCTTCTCCAGCTGCGGGTCCGTTCGCAGTAGCGCCAGCACGGTTCGCACCACGCCGGCGTCGGGTGCCTCCTCGTGGTCGGAGTGCAGGACGATCACGGCCGACGAGCGCAGCGGATCGACGATGGCGATGTCGCTGGGGTCGGATGGGTCGCCGGTCCGGCACACAACGCGGGTCGTGCGGAGCCGGCCGACGCGCGCCCGGATCTCGTCCTCCATCTCCACCTTGTCGCGGGAGGCCATGACCACGACGCAGCCGTCCTTCTTGCTCTCGTTGGCGACCGCGAGCTCGGTGAGGATGGTGAACAGCTTCGGCGACCAGCCCAGGATCACGGTGTGGCCGCTCTCCACGACAGTGGACCGACCCTTGCGGAGCTCGGTCAGCCGCCGGTCGAGCCCGGTCGCCACGAGTCCGATCAACGCGGTGACGACGAAGATGCCGCCGATCGTCAAGGTGAGCGACACGACGCGGAAGGCGGCGCCCTGGTCGTCGGCGAGCGGGGCGGCGTCCATGGCGCGCATGAGCGACTGCCAGACGCCCTCGAAGAAGCCAGGCCGCTCGCCGTCGATCTTGACGTCGGCGATGCGGATGACGAGCCCCGCGACCACGACGAGCAGGAGCGTGAAGACGCCCAACCAGGCGATGACGGCCACTGTCCCGCGGGCGAGCAGCGTGTCCCAGCGGTAGCGCAGGCGATCGTTCAGGGCACGCCGGTCAGCCATTCGGACTCCTCGTGGACACGGGGCATCACCGCGACGCGGCTCGCCAGCGCGTCCAGGGTCACACAGTGCGCGGCGCATGTCCGGAGAGTGCGGAACGCCTTACGGGAGACTGGCGAAACTGTGGACGCGGACTGCGTGCGCAGCGCCGCGATGCCGACGAGAACCGGCACCTACGGCCTGCCGCCTGGCGTCGGGCGTACCAACGCGCGTCGCCTACGCCTGCGAAAAGTCCGCCGTCTCAGGGATGCGGGCCGGCGCCTCACCGACCACTATCGCGATCTCCTCGTGGTCGTTCAAAGGGATCGCACGTGGGTCCTCCGCGTACACCGCGCCGTTGATGTAGAACGCGATCGGCGTCGGTCTGCAATAGTCCGCGACGCACGAGGGGCTGAGGCGCAGCCCCCACTCGGCGAAGAACTGGCCGAGCGTGTTCGGCTCGGCTGTCGCCGACTCGGTGTGGAGGATCCCCGTGGTGTCGTGAGTGTGCA
>JAVEEE010000184.1 GCA_030840615.1 Frankiaceae bacterium
GGTCTTCTTCGACGACGTTTTCGTGCCCGACGACTGCGTGCTGGGTGAGGTCGGCCAGGGTTGGAAGGTCGCGATGTCGACCACGACCTCGGAGCGCGGACTGACGTTGCGTTCGCCGGGCCGGTTCATGGCGTCGGCTGACCGGCTGGTGTCGCTCGCCCGCCGTGCGAACGAGCCCGCGCCGGCTCTGCTGGACGACGTCACGCGTGCGTGGATGGACGCCGACGCCTATCGGCTCTACGTGCAGTCGACGGCGATCGAAGCGCTCGCCGGCAAACCAGTTGGCGCAGAGTCGAGTGCCAACAAGCTGTTCTGGTCGCAGCTCGACGTGCAGATCCACGAGACCGCGCTCCGGCTGCTGGGTGGCCGGGCGACGCTCACGGCCGGACCCGAAGCGGAGTGGCTCGACGGCTACCTGTTCTCTCTCGCCGGTCCGATCTATGCCGGCACCAACGAGGTGCAGCGCAACGTCGTGGCCGAACGCGTGCTCGGGCTGCCGCGGACATGACGATGCGCCTGCTGCCTCACCCTGACGCGATCGAGTTCGCGGCGGGCGTCCGC
Organism: Frankiaceae bacterium; assembly: GCA_030840615.1. Taxonomy (GTDB): domain Bacteria; phylum Actinomycetota; class Actinomycetes; order JAFAQI01; family JAFAQI01; genus JAFAQI01. The sequence goes on from JAVEEE010000184.1 coordinate 562, forward strand.
GATCTGCTGCGGTCGGCCGCCGACCCCCAAGCGCTGCGAGCTGCGTGGGACAGCGAGCACGGGCGCGTGCCGGGCCTCTGGAAACGGTTGGCCGAGGTCGGTGTCACGGGGCTGACGGTGCCGGAGCGGCACGGCGGCGCCGGTATGGATCTGACGGCCGCGCTGCCGGTCCTCGTCGAAACGGGACGGGCCGCGCTGCCCGAACCGCTCGTCGAGACACTTGCCGGCGTCGCGCTCCTTGGCGCAGCGCCCGGTGCGGTCGCGGACGAGTGGCTGCCGCGAGTTGCCGCGGGCGACGCCGTCGTAGCGATGGGCGAGGGGCTGCAGCCCCTCGTGGTGGGCGCGCAGTGGGCCGACCTGTTCCTCCTCGCTGATGAGACCGGCGTGCACGCACTTGCGCGCGACGCCGTACAGATCACGGCTGAGCCGTCGCTCGACCGGGGCGTCGGGCTCGGTGTCGTGACGTGGCAGCCGGACAGCAGCACGGTTCTCACCGGGGCAGACGCGGGCCCAGCCGCCTTCGACTGGGCGTGCGTCGCGGTGGCAGCACAGCTCGTCGGCCTCGCCGCGGCGATGCTCGACATGTCCGTCCGCTACGCACTGCAGCGCGAGCAGTTCGGCAGGCCCATCGGGTCGTTCCAGGCGGTCAAGCACCAGCTGGCCGACGTCTACGTCGCCAACGCGTTCGCGGTGCCCGTCGTACACCGGGCCGCGTGGTCGGTGGCCCGTGCACTTCCGTCGCGCAGCCGCGACGCCTCGCATGCGAAGCACGCCGCGTCGCTCGCCGCGGAGCGGGCCGCGCGTACGGCCCTGCAGGTGCATGCGGGCATCGGCTACACCTACGAGCACGACCTGCACATGTGGATGAAGCGCACGTGGACGCTGTCGTCGCAGTGGGGGGATCTCGCCTTTCACCGCGGCCGGGTCGCGCGGGCAGTGCTGGGCGACGCACCGCCGCCGCGCGTGCCCTGACAGCGGCGTACCGTCCGGGCCGGGGGAGGTGCCATGGCGCGACGAGTCGGCGGCGCCGTCGTCTCGACGGTGACGGCGGTGGCGCTGCTGGCTGCGTGCTCCGCCGGGAGCGGTGGGGCCGGGTCTCCACCCGGCTCGACGTCCGCGACGTCGTCGTCCGTCGCGCCGGCATCGGTCCCGACCGTGCCGCTGCGGGACCGGCTGATCAAGCGGTTCGCGTTGACCGGCCAGCCGGACTGGCTCGGCCACGACTCGCGTTACCTCTACGTCCGCCAGGACAGCGGAGAGATCGCCGCGATCGACCCGCGCACCAACCGCATCGCCTGGCGCGTGCGAGTGGCTGGCGAGGACACGTGCCAGGGGCTCGGTGTCGGCTTCGGCTCCTTGTGGACGTGCGCGACGAGGGCGGACGCCGACGGCGACGACCTGGTGCGGATCGACCTGCGGACCCACCGGATCAGCAAAGTCCTTCACGTGGGGAAGTCACACCGGCAGGGCCGACTCGTCACCGGGTTCGGCCGGGTGTGGGTGATCACCAGCAGCCCGGACGGCAGCGACCTCGTCGGCGTCGACCCCCGCACCGGCAAGGCGGACCCGCCGATAGCGCTCGGCATGCTCGCCGTCGAGCTCACCATCGACGAGGAACGGGTGTGGGCCGTCGGCTCCTTCACGGGGGAGGTCGTCGGCGTCGACCCGCGGGCCCGGCGCGTGGCGCAGCGGGTGAGCGGGCTCGCCCGGGTGGGCGGTCCATCGATCATCACGGTCGGCGCCGGCCACCTCTGGGTCAGCGGTGACACCAGCACGGTCGGCATCGACCGCGAGACCGGCAATGTCGCCGTCGAGGTCGCGCAGCCGACGACGGGGTTCGGCGGGCTCGCGACCGCCGACAACGCCCTCTGGATCCACTCCGACCACCCGTTCCTCACCCGGGTCGACCCAGCCACCGGGCAGGCAGTCGAGCGGATCGTCGCTCCGGACCTGCCCAACCCGGGAGACGCACTGGTCGCCTTCGGCTCCCTGTGGGCGTCGTCCAACAACCAGTCGACGCTGGTCCGGCTGCGGCTGCGCTGACCCGTCGCTAGCGTCGGCGAGGTGGATGTGCACTCGCTGGGCTTCCGTACCGACCTGATGCTGCGGCGCCTGGCCGGCGCGACAGTCGAGGACCGGGGCGACCACCTGCTCGTGCGGACGCCGGCGAACCCGACGTTCTACTGGGGAAACTTCCTGCTGTTCGCGAACCCTCCCGCTCCCGGTGACGGCACGCGGTGGCTCCAGCTGTTCGCCGACGAGCTCCCCGACGCGAGCCACGTGGCGATCGGCGTGGACGGCACCGCCGGCGACCTCGGGGCGGCGCAGGAGCTGGTCGAGGCGGGACTGGCGGCGGAGGTCAACACGGTGCTGACGGCGGACCGGCTCGGTCAGCCTTTCCGCGACGTCGGCGACGCCGTGCTTCGGCCGCTCCACTCCGACGACGACTGGCGGCAGGCGCTGGAGCTGCGCAGCCTCGTGTACGGCGGTGACACCCCGGCGTACCGCGTGTTCGTCAGCCGGCAGCTGGAGGAGGCGCGCGTCCTCGCTGACACCGGGTGCGCCGTATACGTCGGGGCCTTCGTCGACGGGGTGCTGC
>JAVEEE010000216.1 GCA_030840615.1 Frankiaceae bacterium
GTTTGCGGGTGGTGCTGGCACTGGGGGGGGGGGCGGGCCGGGCCCGCAATGCCGGCGCCGCGCTCGCCCAGGGTGAGTTCTTGACGTTCGCCGACGGTGATGACGTGGTGCCGCCGGTCGCCTACGAGCGAATGCTGGCAACGCTCGACGAGACGGGCTCGGACTTCGTGACCGGCAACTTCCGCCGCCTCACCTCCCGTGGCACCCGGCCGGCGGCCTACATGAGCGACGCACTTGGCACGCGAAGGCTGCGCACGCACATCCGCGACCACCACGGGCTGGTCCGTGACCGCACCGTCTGGAACAAGTTGTTCCGTCGCACGTTCTGGGACAAGCACGGCTTCGCCTTCGCGCAACGGCGTTACGAGGATCAGTACGTCAGCCTGCCTGCTTACTTCCTCGCCGATGCGGTCGACGTCCTGTCCGAGCCGGTCTACTACTGGCGCATTCGTGACGACGGCGGCCCTCCTTCGAAGTCCAAGAGCCGCGAGCAGGCGTCGGTGATCAGCCAACGGGTGGAGGCCATCGTCGCCACCAGCGGCTTCCTCGCCGAGCACTACCCGGGCGAGCGGCGCTGGTATGAGCAGAGCGTGTTGACACAGGACCTCGGCTATGTGCCCGAGGTGCTGGCCGAGGCGGCCGACACGGAGCGGGAGGTCGTGCTCGGACCGTTGATTCCCTTCCTCGACCAGGCTGGCCCTGACGTGCTGCACGACCTTCCGGCGATTCGCAAGCTCGTGTGGGCCCTGATCCATCGGCGCGCGTTCACTGAGCTGGCGGAGGTGTTGCGGTTCGAGAGGGAGGAGCTGACGGTCCGGGCTCCCACTCGCGCCGGCGGCTCCTGGTATGCCGACTACCCCTTTCGTGACGACCGGCGGCTGGCGCTGCCGCGGGAGCTGTTCCGGATCGACGACGAGATGCTCGTTGCGAGCCGGATCAGCTCGCTTCGCGTCGACGGCGGCCGGTTGGAGATCCGCGGGCGCGTCGGCATTCCCGCCCTCGGACCGAAGCCGGGGTGGCGCCATCGCCTCGATGCCCAGCTGGTGGGCGAGGCAGACCCGGCAGCCCGCGTTGCGTTGCGTGTGAAGCAGACCCGGTCATCGCCGCCATCGACAGGGTTTGACGCAGCGCTGACGGGCTTCACCGCGTCCCTCGACGTCGCGGCTTTCGAGACTTCCGCGGAGCAGTCGCCTCTCGGCTCCTTCGAGCTGCACCTTGCAGTCACGTCGCGAGGTGTGCGACGGACGACGTCTCGTCATGCCGTGCTGGAGCCGCACCCGGTCACTGCTCTCCACGCAGACCTCGAAGGCGGGAAGCAGCTGCACGTCGAGCTGACTCCCGCCGGGGCACTGGTCGTCCGCGTCGAACGGCCATCGGCCGTCCTGGTCGCGGTCGAGGTCGAGCACGGCGAGGCCGAGTTGCGCGGCGTCCTCCACGGCGGTGCGAAGGCGGGCGACGGCGCTCTGCTGCTGTCCGGCTCCAGCGGCCAGTCGACGCGGGTCCCGGTGGAGCTGGGGCTGCCCGCAGCGGGGCCATCCGAGGAGACACGCTCATTCACCGCGCGGGTCCCGCTCGGCGCGCTGCAGGCCGGCTGGGATGACGCGTTCGCGTCGATCAACGCCCGCCGGCAGGCGGGCGTCACCTGGACTCTGGCGCTGCGGGTCGGCAAGACCAGACGTCCCGTGGCTGTCGCACCCGATGCCGTGGGAAGGGTCTGGCAGGACGCCACCCATGAGCTGCTCGCCGGCCCGAACCGGCGCGGACTCGGCTCGGTCGAGCACCGCTGGCGCCGGCCCGAGCTCACTGCGGCCGATCCTGCGGCCGGTCTGGCCGTGGCCCTCTCCTTGCCGCCCGGCCCCCCTTGGTCACTGCTGCTCGAGGGGCCGGATGGCGTGGCCGTCGACCTCGACGCGACGGTCGAGTCGGGCGTGGCGACTGCCACGCTGCCGGGTAGCGCGGGGTCCCTGCCGGCAGGCCGCTGGCGACTGATGTCTCGTCGTACGGCGGAGGGCCGCATCGTGACCGCTGCGGTGACGGTGCCCGCCGCAGTGCTCTCGGGTCTTCCCGTCTCCTGGAGTGCGGGTGGGCGGTGTCATGACCTCGGAGTCGACCGGCACGGCGTGCCGCTGCTGGTCGTTGACTAACCTGCTCGATCGTGACAGCTGACGGATCACCCGAGGCCCCGCTCGCGGACGAGCCCGGGCATCCGCACCTGAGCGAGCTGCGCGAGCGAGTTCTCGCGGGGGGGGCCGAGAAGTACCACGAGGCCAACGCGGCGAAGGGCAAGCTCTTCGCCCGCGAGCGCATCCGGCTCCTCACCGACGAGGGGTCCTTCGTCGAGGACGGGGTGTTCGCCAACAGCCTTGCCGGTGACCTGCCGTCGGACGGCGTGGTGACCGGCACCGCGACGATCGACGGGCGGCCGGTGGTGCTCATGGCCAACGACTCGACCGTCAAGGCGGGGTCGTGGGGGGCCCGCACGGTCGAGAAGATCGTTCGCGCCATCGAGCTCGCCTATCGGATCGGCGTGCCGATGGTGTGGTTGGTCGACTCCGCCGGGGCGCGCATCACCGACCAGGTCGACATGTTCCCCGGCCGACGCGGTGCCGGGAAGATCTTCCACACCCAGGTCCGGGCATCGGGCAGTGTGCCGCAGATCTGTGCCCTCTTCGGGCCGAGCGCGGCCGGCGGTGCCTACATCCCGGCGTTCTGCGATGTGGTGGTCATGGTCGACGGCAACGCGTCGATGTACCTCGGCTCGGCCCGGATGGTCGAGATGGTCGTCGGCGAGAAGACCACCCTCGAGGAGATGGGCGGCGCCAAGATGCACTGCACCGTCTCCGGCGTCGGCCACTTCCTCGCGAAAGACGAGCCCGAGGCACTCGACCTCGTCAAGCGCTATCTGTCCTACCTGCCGTCTAACTGGACCCAGCAACCCCCGGCGGTGTCGGCGCAGGACGCCGGGCCTGGAGACCTTCGCGCCCTCGTCCCGACAAGTGACCGGCAAGCGTTCGACATGCGTCGCTACGTCAAGGCGCTGCTCGACGCCGACTCCTTCTTCGAGGTCCACGCATTGTGGGCGCGCGAGCTCGTCGTCGGCTTCGGACGACTCGAAGGCCGGACCGTCGGCGTGGTCGCGAACAACCCGATGTTCAAAGGTGGGGTGCTGTTCGTCGACTCGGCGGACAAGGCCGCGCGGTTCATCCAGCTCTGCGATGCGTTCAACGTGCCGTTGCTGTTCCTCGCCGACGTCCCCGGCTTCATGGTCGGCACTGCCGTCGAGCGCGAGGGCATCATCCGGCACGGCGCCAAGATGATCAGCGCTGTCTCCGAGGCGACCGTGCCGAAGATCTCCGTGATCGTGCGCAAGGCTTACGGCGCGGGGCTCTACGCGATGGCCGGCCCCGGGTTCGAGCCCGATGCGACCCTGGCGTTGCCGACCGCGATGATCGCGGTGATGGGTGCCGAAGCCGCCGTGAACGCGGTGCATTACAACCGGATCATGGCGATCGAGGACGAGGCGGAGCGGGCCGCCTACGTGCAGAAGCTCCGCGACGAATACAACACCGACATCGACATCGTGCGGCTGGCGAGTGAGCTGGTGGTCGACAGCATCGTCGAGCCGGAGGACCTTCGGGCGGAGCTCGCGCAGCGGTTCGCGGCGTACCAGGGCAAGGACCGGACGTTCTCGCGCCGTCGCCACGGGGTCACCCCGGTCTGAGCGCCATCGCTCAGCGGCCGTCAAGGACGAGCGGGTCGTCCACGCTGACCCGTCCCGGCACGACGACGGACGCGACAACACCGAGGCACGCGCCGTTGACGCGACCGAGTGCGACGAGGTTGCCCGGCTGCGCGGGCAGGTCCGCCGTCTTCATGTTCACCATCACGCAACGCGGTGACGTCATGGTCACCTGGAGCACGGCCGAACCGATGCGCAGGTGCCGGCCGACCCAGCCATCCTCGACGAACGGGCCGGAGGTCTCGATGACGATGTTGGTCCGAAAGCGGGACGCGTCAACCTGTTCTCCGCGCTGATCAGCGAGAGCGGCGATCGATGCGCGACCGATCAGGCTGACGGGGCCGTCGTCGAAGTGGCTGACGCCGGTCTCCTTCTCCAGGGTGACTTGCTGGCCGACGTGTCTGCTCAGCCGGTCCGCGGTGTCCGGGGCGTCGATCCGGCACGAGGTGCCATCCGGGAACGCCACGGTGACCTGACCCTCGTGCTCAGTGGCTCGCAGGTCGAGCAGTCCCAGGACGGCGGCGAAGCGGCTGCTGTTCTTGCCGCTTCCGATCTTTCCGGCAGCGGTGCGCACCGACCACAGCCGATCGCCGAGGCAGCCGCGCTGGTCGAGGTCGAGATGCATGACGTGCTCGCCGAGCATCGACTTCACCGGATATCGATGCAGCGAGACGACGCGGGTCACAGGGCTGGACGTCACAGCAGCGCGGCGTGTAGAGCGTCGTCGGTGCGCTCCGGCTCCGCCTCGAGAAACACCCACCGCTTGAACGCCCAGAACCGCCAGACCATCGCGGCCCCGATGCCCACCACGTTGCCCCAGATGTTGCGGGCCAGCAACGAGTCCTGATCGAGCGCGTACTCGCCGAACGCAAGACACCCCAGCGTGATCACGAGCGCGACCGCGCTGAGGGCGATGAACAGGCCGTATTCGCGGGCCAGACCGCTGCGCGCGCGATGCCGCCACGTCCAATGTCGGTTCATGAAGTACGACGACGTGGCGGCGACGACCGTCGCGATGGCCTTGCACGTGAGGGGCTTGTTGCCGAGGCCCTCGGCGAGAAGCAGGTTGAACAGCCCGACATCGAGCACGTAGTTGACCGCGCCGACCGCTCCGAACTTCGCCAGCTCGTGGGCCAAAGACTCGAACGCGGTGTAGAGACTTCTCACCCGCGTGATGGCCACGACTCTCGAGGATACCGGCGTGGAAGACTGCGCCTCATGGACTTCCGGCTCAGTGACGAGCACGAGGCGCTCCGCAAGACCGTCGAGGACTTCGCCCGCACAGTCGTCGCCCCGCAGGCCGAACACTTCGATCGCACCGAGGAGTTTCCCTACGACATCGTCCGGCAGATGGGCGAAATGGGCCTGTTCGGCCTGCCGTTTCCCGAGGAGTACGGCGGCATGGGCGGCGACTTCCTCGCGCTGTGCCTTGCCATCGAGGAGCTGGCCCGCGCCGACTCGTCGGTGGCCATCACCCTCGAGGCCGCGGTCGGCCTCGGGTCGATGCCGGTCTTCCGGTTCGGGACCGAGGAGCAGAAGCAGCAGTGGCTTCCGTCGCTGTGCCGTGGCGAGGCGCTTTCGGCGTTCGGCCTGACCGAGCCCGGGGGTGGGTCGGACGCCGGCAACCCACGCACCCGGGCGGTGCTCGACGGCGACGAGTGGGTCATCAACGGAACCAAGGCGTTCATCACCAACGCGGGCACCGACCTCACGACACTCGTGACCGTGCTCTGCCGGACCGGCGACCGGGCGGATGGCCGGCCGGAGCTGACGAGCATCACGGTGCCGGTCCCGCACGAAGGGTTCAGCGCGTCCAAGAAGTACTCGAAGGTCGGCTGGCATGCGTCCGACACCCGCGAGCTGTCGTTCGAGGACTGCCGGGTGCCGGTCGACCATGTCCTCGGTGACCGCGGCCGGGGCTACGCGCAGTTCCTGTCCACTCTCGACGAGGGGCGGGTCGCCATCAGCGCGCTGTCTGTCGGGCTCGCGCAGGCGTGCGTCGACGAGTCGGTGCGCTATGCCAAGGAGCGGGAGGCGTTCGGCCACCCGATCGGCTCCTACCAAGCAGTCGCGTTTCGCATCGCTGACATGGAGACGCGCACGCACGTTGCCCGGCTCGCCTACTACGACGCCGCTGCGCGCATGTCTGCCGGTGAACCGTTCAAGCGCGAGGCGGCCATCGCCAAGCTCTACTCGTCGACGATCGCGGTCGACAACGCGCGTGACGCGACCCAGGTCTTCGGGGGCTACGGGTTCATGAACGAATACCCCGTTGCCCGGCATTGGCGCGACGCGAAAATTCTCGAGATCGGCGAGGGCACCAGCGAGGTGCAGCGCATCCTCATCGCGCGCCAGCTCGGTCTGCCGCTTTGACGGCCTCTAGGGTTAGCGCGTGACAAACGGGGTGCCACGCGTCGGGATGGTCGGCGCCGGACAGCTGGCGCGCATGACGCACCAGGCAGCGATCTCGCTGGGCCTGTCACTGCGCGTGCTCGCGGAGTCCGCGCAGGACGGCGCTGCCACCGTCGTCACGGACGTCGAGCTCGGCGCCCCCGACGATCTGAGTGCGCTGTTGCGGTTCGCCAAGGGTTGCGACGTGGTGACCTTCGACCACGAACACGTCCCGCAGGAGCACCTCCTTGCGTTGGAGGACACCGGCGTCGCGGTGCGTCCCGGCAGCGCGGCACTGCTCTTCGCCCAGGACAAGCTCGCCCAGCGGACCCGTCTCGCGGAGCTCGGCATCCCGGTGCCGGCCTTCGCTCCCGTCACCGGACCGCAGGACGTCGCGCGGTTCGGCGAGGCGCATGGCTGGCCCGTCGTGCTGAAGGCAGTGCGCGGTGGTTACGACGGTCGCGGCGTGTGGATGCTCAACGAGGCGCCGCAACAGCTACCGGACCGGCCGGTCTACGTCGAACAACGAGTGCCGCTCATCCACGAGCTCGCCATCCAGGTCGCCCGCCGCCCATCCGGCTCCGTCCGAGCCTGGCCGGTGGTGGAAACCGTGCAACAGGAGGGCATTTGTGTCGAGGTCGTCGCGCCGGCGCCGCGCCTCAGCCCGGCCCTCGCGACGGAGGCAGAGCGGCTCGGCGTCACCCTGGCTGAGCAGCTTGGGGTGACCGGCGTGCTCGCCGTGGAGCTGTTCGAGGCGCCCGGTGGCCTTCTCGTCAACGAGCTTGCGATGCGGCCGCACAACTCCGGCCACTGGTCGATCGAAGGCTCGACGACGAGCCAGTTTCACCAGCACCTGCGCGCGGTGCTCGACTGGCCACTCGGCGACCCGACACCGTTGACGCCGGTGTCGGTGATGGCGAACCTGCTCGGCGGGGAGCACACCGAGCTCGCCACCTCGTTGCCGGCAGCGCTCGAGGCCGTGCCCGAGGCGCATGTGCACCTCTACGGCAAGGACCCGCGACCCGGCCGGAAGCTGGGTCATGTCACGGTGCTCGGCGACGACGTCGTCGACACGCGCGAGCGCGCGCGGCTCGCCGTAGCGATCCTGCGGGGGGACCGTGCCGACGACGAGTGACGGGTCGCCGCTGGTCGGCATCGTCATGGGCAGTGACTCCGACTGGCCGACGATGGAGCCGGCGGCCGTGGCCCTCACGGAGTTCGGGGTGCCGCACGAGGTGCGTGTCATATCAGCGCACCGGATGCCGCGAGACATGCTCGACTACGGGTCCGCCGCGGTGGAGCGCGGCCTTCGCGTCGTCATCGCCGGCGCCGGCGGCGCGGCGCACCTGCCGGGCATGCTCGCGTCGGTCACGCCGCTGCCCGTCATCGGAGTTCCGGTTCCGCTCAGCCATCTCGACGGGCTGGACTCGCTGCTGTCGATCGTGCAGATGCCGGCCGGGGTGCCGGTCGCGACGGTGTCGGTTGCCGGCGCGCGCAACGCCGGGCTGCTCGCGGTGCGGATCCTCGCAACGAGCGACGAGGCGCTGCGCGCGCGGATGGTCCAGTTCCAGCATGACCTGGGTGACGTGGCCCGGGGCAAGGACGCCGACCTGCAGGCGCGGCTGCGCTCCACCCCCTGACCGCGCCTCCTCGCCCACTGATTTCGCCCCTGGCGACCCAGGGCACCATGGAGTGGTGAGCCGACCCGCGACGACCGGCGTGACAGCCCCCGTGGAGGGCGCGGCGGAGCTGGTGGCATGGAGCGTCGAGGTCGACGACCCCGGCGACCTGTTGTCGTGGCTGCCTGCGGGCCAGGCCTTCGCCTTCCTGCGCGGGCATGACGGGCTGGTCGGCTGGGGCGAGGCCGTCAGGCTGTCGACCGCCGGGGCAGTCCGGTCCGGCCCCGACCTTGCCGAGTCGGTCGAACAACTGCTGGGCGCGATGACGGTCCGCGACGACGTCGGCCTGCCGGGCAGCGGACCAGTGGCAATCGCAAGTCTCGTCTTCGACCCGGCGGCCAGCGGGTCCGTCGTCGTCGTACCGAAGGTCATGCTCGGTCGTCGCGACGGGCGGGCATGGCTGACGTTGGTGACACCCCCGGGTGCCGTGGAGGTGCCGGCCTTGCGCCGCCGACCGACATCGGCCGCGTTGCCGGTCCGGGCGCGCATGGGGTCGAGCATCCCGCCGCCGGAGGAGTGGCGGGCATCCGTCGCGGACGCCGTCGGTCGGCTCCGGGCCGGTGGGCTCGACAAGGTCGTCCTCGCGCGTGCGCTCGACGTCGACGCGGACGCCCCGCTCGATCCGCGCGCCGTGGCCGCCCGGCTCGCCGAGCGGTTCCCGTCGTGTTTCACCTACGTCTGTGACGGGCTGGTCGGTGCCTCGCCCGAGCTGCTGGTCCGCCGGACCGGCCGGCAGGCCGAGTCGCTCGTGCTCGCCGGCTCGGTCCGGCGCGGTACGACGGCGGCCGAGGACGCCGAGCTCGAGGCCGGGTTGCTCTGCTCGGTGAAGGACCGGCATGAGCACCGCCTCGCGGTCGAGTCCGTGCGCGATGTCCTGGCCACCGTCGCCCACGAGGTGGAGGCCGACGCGGAGCCGCAAGCCCTGCGGCTCGCCAACATCACCCATCTCGCGAGTCACGCACAGGCGTGGCTGCCCTCGCCGGCCCCGTCGGGACTCGCGCTGGCGGCCGCGCTGCACCCCACGGCGGCGGGCGGCGGCACGCCCCGCGCTCGTGCGCTCGAGGTCATCCGTGAGCTGGAGGCAGCACCTCGGGGTCGTTACGCCGGACCGGTCGGCTGGGTCGACGGGCACGGTGACGGCGAGTTCGCGCTGGCGCTGCGCTGCGCCCAGCTCGACGGAGCGCGTGCCCGCCTCTGGGCCGGTGCAGGTGTCGTCGCCGAGTCCGACCCCGACGCCGAGGTGGCCGAGACCGCCGTGAAGCTCGAGGCGGCGCTCACCGCTCTGCTGTCCTGACCGCCGCTGTCGTGACCGCCGCGCCTGGCCACCGAAGTCAGCGCAGAACCGGTCGAAACCCGGCGGCAGGAGACCCCGCCCGGGCGCCGAAGTGGAGCGGCGAAGTCGCACCGGACACCCACCCTCGGGAGCACTGATGCGCCGCCGCGCCATACGAGCCACGATCCTGTCCGCACTTGCCGTGCTCACTGCCGTCACGATGCAGTCCAGCCAGGCGACGCCACGTGCCCACACGGTGTTTCAGAACCCGGGCCCGGGCGGCTTCGCGTCGGACAACGTGTCCTACATCGGGTCTATCCCCACCGGGGCAGGTGTGAGCGGTCGCGTGGTGACGGTCGACGGGCAGCGCCGCTTCTATCTCAGCAGCGCGCACAGCCTGACCATCTACGACATCAACGACCCGTCGCTGCCGATCCCGATGGGCGCGTTGCCGATCTACAACTGGGAAAACGAGGACATGGCCGTCTCCAAGGACGGTGACACGACGATCCTCACCGAGTTCACGGACACGTTCTACCTGCACGTCATCGACACGTCCAACCCGCACGCACCTGTGCTCAAGGGGTCGATCGTCATGGACGGTTCGCACACTGCGGAGTGTGCCGACGTGCCGTGCCACTTCTTGTTCGCGAGCAACGGCAAGACCTATGACATCCGCGACCGCAGCAACCCCAAGGCGTTGCCGCGAGCCCAGTGGTGGTCGACGATGGTGCACGCCGGCGGCGCACACGCGCTCCATCAGGACGGTGCGGGCTACTGGATCGCTGACGAGACACCTCTGGTCATGTTCCGCGCCGACAACCCGCTGCATCCGCACCGCATCACCTCCGGCAACGTGACCCTCAACACCGCCTACCAGCACAACAACATCCGGCCGGGAGCTGCGCACTACACCCCGCGCCGAGCCGGCGACCACCGCAAGGCGCTGCGGCCGGGCGAGATGCTGATGACCGAGGGCGAGACCAACTTCAGCCCTTCGTGCGGCGGCGGAAGCGGCGCGTTCTCGACCTGGTCGATGGTCGGCTGGGACAAGGGTCGTCCGATGAAGCAGCTGCACGTGCTGCGGCCGGTCAACGGCAGCTACGACGCAACCGGCGACCCGGCGGTCAACGCGCTCGGATGCAGCGGTCACTGGTTCAAGGTGCGGGGTGACTCACCCGGCATCTACGCGGACGACTATCTCGTCGCGGGTGCGTGGTACGAGCACGGCACGAGGTTCCTGGCCGTCGACAAGACGACGGCTCAGATCAAGCAGGTCGGCTACTTCCAGCCCGTGCGCGGGTCGGCATCCTCGGCGTACTGGGTGCCCGGCACCAACTACGTCTACGTCGTCGACTACCAGCGCGGCGTCGACATCCTGAAGTTCCACCCCTGGGACGCTCCGCCGACGGTGGCGGAGACCAACCGCTCCTGGATGGCGAAGCTGCACACCGTCGACACGCTCAGCCAGCAGGAGCGGTTCTGGTGTGGGCAGGCCATGCGCCACCCCACCGGCTGACGGACGCGCGGGCCACCCACCCCGCCGACCCGCCGATCGGTCACCGCAGCGTCGCGGCGGCGGCTTCCCCGAGCCGCCGGTGCAACTCGGCGTTGGCCGCGCGGTCGGTGCGCACCTCGACGAGCCGGAGGCCGGCCGGAGTGCGTGCAAGCTCGTCGTCCAGGTCGGCGCTGGTGCGAACGAGCCGGTGGTCGACGGCGTAGGCGGTGGCGAGCTGTTGGAGATCGACACCG
>JAVEEE010000253.1 GCA_030840615.1 Frankiaceae bacterium
GGGTCCTCGATCAGGCCGCCGGGGATCGGGCCGATCTGTGTGCCGTTGTCCTGCGTGCCGGCATAGAGCACAGGCACGAAGAAGTTGTTGCTGTAGTCGACGCTGTCGATCTGCGTGATCATCAGGCCGTCGTTGAGGTTTCTCCACTGCGCCTTGTCCAGGCCGGTGCCCGGCGCGAGCCGGCCGCCGCGCCGGAACGAGTCCCAGACGCCACCATCGTTGCCGATGACGACATGCGACGTGCTGTCCGGCTCCACCGCGATCGCGTGGAAGTCGGGGTGCAGGTCGAAGCCGAGGTTCTTCCAGGTTCGACCGCCGTTGGTGGAGCGGTAGATGCCACCGGAGCCAAGCGGGTAGTTGTACTCACCGGCGACGTAGACGACCCGTGGGTGCTGCGGGTCCGTGAGCACGACGTTGTCGTAGGTGCACTGGATGTCGCAGTAGTTCTTGACCGAGTCCACCTGTGGCAGCGGGCCGGTCGTCGGCAGCTGCTTCCAGTGGTTGCCACCGTTGTCCGAGCGGAAGACGCGCGACTCGTGGTAGCCGCCGTCGGTGTCGTACCAGTCGAATCCGGCGTAGAGCCGGGTCTGGTGCTTGGGCAGCTTGCTCGCGGAGATCGCGAAGCGGGTCGGGCCCTCGGTGTAGTCGGCGTTTTTCGGCAGGCCGTCCATGATCCGCGTCCAATGCTGCTGGTGGCTCGCGGAGGTGGTGCGGAAGATGCCCTTGCCGACGAACGTCGAGTAGACGGTCCGCGGGTTGTTGGGGTCGAGAGTGAGGTCAGCTGCGCCGCGCTCGAACTGGTTGGTGGTCTTCAGTGCCGTCCAGTGCCGGCCGCCGTCGAGCGAGCGGTAGACACCCCAGGTGTGCTGGAAGGGCGAGCTCACGCGGAACGATCCCGCCTTGCCGCGAATCGTCGCGACGTAGACGCGGCGCGGGTTGGTCGGGTCGACAACCATCTTCGAGATCGACGTTCCCGTGAAGATCGAGCCGCCGTTCACGTGCGTCCACGTGTCGCCTCCGTCGTCGGAGCGGTACACGCCGTCGCCGAAGTAGCTGTCACCCGACAGGTCGCCCTCGCCGGTGCCCAGGTAGATGACCTTCTGGTCGCTCGGAGCGATCGCGATGGCGCCGACTGCGAGCGTGCTCAGGTCGTCGGTCAGCGCGGTCCACTCACCGGTGCTGGGGACGTAGCGCCAGACGCCGCCCTGGGCGGCTCCGGCGAAGATGCGGCCGTTCTTGGCAACAGCCAGCGCGCTGATGCGACCCGAGACGGTCTGGAGCCCGCCGCTGGTGCGACCGGGCTGCAGCGTCGTCTTCTCGGGCAGCGCCTGCCAGGGATTCCCGTCGCTTGCGAGGGCGGGGCGGCCGGGCCGGCGGGCGGCGGGCGCCGAAGGCAGCGCGGTCCGTTGGTTGGCGGCATGCGCGCGCAGACGGGCGGCCTGCTCGACCGAGACCGGGTGGTTGCCCGACAGCCGACGGGCGTCGAAGTAGCGCGCCCGCGCCTTGAGGTAGCCCTTCGTCTCCCTGCGCTTCTCCATGTTGTGCGCGAACTGACGATCGCGCGCCATATGGAAGGAGCGATGCGTGGCGCCGACAGCGGGGCTGCTGCCCGCGCCGACCGACACCAGGAGCGGCACACCGAGCCCGGCGACCGCTGTGAGACTGAAGAGACGTACTCGACGGGACATACGCATGGTTACGCTCTCCCAAACAGGGGTGGTGCGCGGGATCTCGGCGCGCAGGCGGAGCCCGCCTCAAGCAACCTAGACATAAAGCATCGTGGCCCGAAAGGTTTTACGGAAACTGGTCAGCCGGAAAGGAAGATCAGGCCCAGAGGTGACCTTCGAGCCGGGCGGCGGCCTCGTCGAGCGTCCCCGAGTAGGCGCCGGTCGACAGGTACTTCCAACCGCCGTCGCACACGACGATCGCGATGTCGGCGCGTTCGCCCGCCTTCACGGCGCGATCGGCCTGGGCAAGGGCGGCGTGCAAGATGGCGCCGGTGGAGATGCCGGCGAAGATCCCCTCTTGCTCGATGAGCTGCCGGGTACGACGCAGCGCGTCGTCCGGTCCGACCGAGAACCTCGTGTCGAGCACCGAGGCGTCGTAGAGCTCGGGGATGAACCCCTCGTCGATGTTGCGTAACCCGTAGACCAGCTCGCCATAACGCGGCTCGGCCGCGACGATCCGGACGCCGGGCACCTTCTCCTTCAGGTAGCGGCCGACGCCCATCAACGTGCCCGTCGTACCGAGTCCACCGACGAAATGGGTGATGGTCGGCAGATCGTCGAGCAGCTCGGGACCGGTCGTTTCGTAATGCGCCGCCGCGTTGGCCGGGTTGCCGTACTGGTAGAGCATCACCCAGTCAGGGTTGGCGGCGGCCAACTCCTTGGCCGTGGCCACCGCCTGGTTGGAACCGCCGGCGGCGGGCGACGAGATGATCTCCGCACCGAACATCTCGAGCAGCTGACGCCGCTCGATCGAGGTGTTCTCCGGCATGACGCACACCAGCCGGTAGCCCTTGAGCTTGCAGACCATCGCCAGCGAGATGCCGGTGTTGCCGCTGGTGGGTTCCAGCACGGTGCAACCGGGAGTCAGCTGACCGTCCTTCTCCGCCTGCTCGACCATGAAGAACGCCGGCCGGTCCTTGATCGAACCGGTCGGGTTGCGGTCCTCGAGCTTGGCCCACAGCCGGACCGCCTGTTCGCCCCGGCCACCCTCGGGCGACAGGTTCGGCAGGCCGACCAGTGGGGTCCGGCCGACCGAGTGGAGAAGCGAGTCGTAGCGGGCCATCAGAGCCTGTCGTCGGCCTCGGGGTCGGCTGATTGCCACGCGCCTCCGGCGACCGCCGGCAAGATCGTGACGACGTCGCCGTCGGACAGCGGCGTCTCGATGCCCCCGAGGAAGCGAACGTCCTCGTCGTTGAGGTAGACGTTGACGAAGCGGTTCAGCGCACCATCGCCGACGAGCCGGTCGCGGAGGCCTTCATGGCGGCTGTCGAGGTCGGCAAACAGGTCGGCG
>JAVEEE010000255.1 GCA_030840615.1 Frankiaceae bacterium
AGCGCCGACGAACCGCTGAGGTCACCGTTCGGCCGGTCGTTCCAGGTCGAGGCGTCGCTGTCGTTCGGAGTCAAGCCGCTCGCAGCAACGCTGCGCCGACTCGACATCGGGGGGATCGAACTCCGCCGCCGCGGCCTCGCCGGCGACGTCGAGGACCTCCGCCGGCGACTGCGGGGACGCGGCACCCGGACGGCCACGGTGATGTTGACCCGCGTCCTCGACAAGCCGTGGGCGTTGGTCTGCACCGAACTGCCGCCGTCGTAGGTCGCCCGGCGTCCTAGGGTCGGCGAGGTGGCGGGCGAAGACACGACGGCGTTCGAGGCGTTCTGCGCCGCCGGACTGTGGCCGAGCCTTGGCCGTACGACAGCCGCGAAGCTCGCCGCCGCCCGCATCAACGGACCGGACGACGTGTCACGCGACGCCCTCGCGCAGGTCGAAGGTGTCACCGCCAAACGTGCGGAACGGCTGGCCAAGATGTTCGCCGAACACCAACCGCGCTACGAAGTCGCGGCGTTGCTGCACGCGACGGCGCTACCGGTGCGTCTCGCGGCCGCCGCCGTCGACGAGCTCGGTTCGGGTGCGGCGACGGCCCTGCGTGCCGATCCCTGGCGGCTGCTCGACGGAGCGCGAGGAAGCGGTCTGCACCCGCGTGACGTCGATCGATTTGCCCTGCAGCTGCTCGACGACCGTCCGGAGAAATCCGACGGCCGGCGCGGGCGCGCGTTCACGGTTTTCGTTCTCACCCGAGCGACACGCGACGGACACACGGTGCTCCCGGAAGACGTCGTCGTCGCGGCACTCGCCGGTCTTGACGTGCCCGAGCCGGTGACGGCGATCGACGCGGCGATCGAGGACGGCATCGTGAACGACTTCCCGTCGTACGGCGATGAGCAGCCGAGCCGGCTCCTCGGACTGACCCGCTACGCGATGGCAGAGGACGCGCTCGCGGAGGCGCTGGGGCGGCTGCTCAGCACGGCCGAGCCGCTCGCAACACCGGAAGGTGCGACGGCGGTCACGGGCGGGCTTGACCCGGCCCAACGCGCTGCCGTGCAGCAGGTCGCCGAACACGGTGTGGTCGTGCTGCACGGTGGTCCGGGCACCGGCAAGAGCCGGACCGTTGCAGCGGTGGTCGAGCTCGCACTCGCCCGGCGCAAGCGCATCGCGCTAGCCGCCCCGACCGGACGGGCCGCCAAACGGCTGGAAGAGCTCGCCGGCCACGGCGCCACGACCCTGCATCGGCTGCTGGGCGCGCAAGGCAACTGGAGCAACGGCTCGCGAGGGGGGACGGGAGAGTTTCTGCACGGTGAGTCGTGGCCGCTCGACGCCGACGTCGTCGTCGTCGACGAGGCGTCGATGCTGGACGCGGAACTGGCCGCGGCACTGCTCGAGGCGTGCGCCGACGGCACGCATCTGCTGCTGGTCGGCGACCCCGCGCAGCTGCCGTCGATCGGGCCGGGAAGGGTGCTGGGTGATGTGCTCGACTCCGGCGTCGTTCCGGCCATCGAGCTGACCGAGCTGCATCGACAGGCCGAGGGCGGCACGATCGCGCGGCTGGCGGCGTCGGTGCGGATCGGTGAGCTCCCGCCGGTCGACGATCCGACTCGCGAGGTGGTCGTCGTACGCACCGTCAGCGGTGCCGAGGCTGCACAGCGAGTCGTGCAGCTGGTCACCGACTCGATCCCCCGCGCCCTCGGCATCGCAAGCAGTGAGGTGCAGGTGGTGACACCGGTGCATCGCGGATCGGCGGGCACCCAGTCCCTCAACGTCGTGCTCAAGGAGCGTCTCAACCCCGGGTCGGGCACCGTGAGCGGTTTCGATGTCGGGGACCGAGTCGTGGCGACGGCCAACCATCTCGACGACGGCTTCGCGAACGGCGAAGTCGGGGTGGTCACCGCGGCGGCCGAGGGAAGCCTCACGGTCGACTTCGGCGGTGGCCCAGTGGTCGTGCCGCCACGCGCTCTCGTCGACCTTGTGCACGGCTGGGCGATCACGGTGCACCGAGCCCAGGGCTCCGAGTGGCCGGCGGTCGTCTCCGTGTTGCCGCCGGAAGCCAGCGGAATGCTCTCGCGACCGCTGGTCTACACGGCGTGGACACGGGCTCAACGCCACTTGTCGATCGTGCACGCGGCCGGCGCGGCACTCTCGCGCGGTGTCCGCGAGGTCGGTGCAAGGCCGCGGCGTACCCGACTCGCAGCCTTGCTCCGCGGCGACGCCTAGCGGGGCGTATTTTCAAGGCGATGGTCGACTACGAGTATCAGCGGCTGACGCTGCCCCGCGGGACGCCGCGCTCCGTCGCACAACGCGTCCTGACGGACGCTGCCGAGCGCGGCCACTGGGAGCTCGACCGCTTGCGCCTGTCTGCCGACGGCACTCGCCGCGTGATCCTGCGACGACGGATCCTGCGGATGTCGTCGACGCTGACCTCGGCCTGACCTGGGCCTGACCTGGGCCTGCTGCCGGCTGGTCCGCAATTCGGGCGTTTGGTCCGGAACCACGGGGGGCACCCTCGGGCAAACAACTGTTCGGAGTCACGTGTCCCCCGATCGTGAAGAAGCCGCGACCGAGGCCATCACCGCTCAGGCGCCCGAAGAGGTGGCCGTCGAGATGGAGGCCGCGACCCAGCGCCTGCGCGAGCAGGCGTGGATGCTCAATGCGATGCGGCCGAGCGCCTCGCGCCTGCGCGGCGAGCCGGCCCGTGATCCCGTGACACAGCCAGACGGCCGCTCCACCGAGTGTCCCTAGCCAAATGCTCGCCGGCTCGAGCTCCTCTAGCGCTGCACCGGTGCCGTCGCCGGCGCCGCGAGGTCCTCGCGGATTGCACGCAGGACATCGACCGCTTCGGCCAACGGGCCGGTTGCCGCACCCTCGTCGGTCGCCATGAGGAGCAGCTTCTCGATCCGGCCCAGTGACGCGCTGAGAGCTTCGCCTCCCACGGACTCCAGCCTGCGCGCCAGGTCTTCGGTCCGCTGGAGCAACCGCTGCCGTTCCTGTTGAAGTCCGACGAACACGTCGACCTTCGCGCGCAGCACCCAGGGGTCGAACGGCTTGGCCAGGAAGTCGACTGCGCCGGCGGCATAACCGCGGTACGCCTGGTGGGCTTCACGGTCGATCGCGGTCAGGAAGATGATCGGGATGTCCTGCGTGCGCGCGCGACTCTTGATGTGAGCCGCAGTCTCGTAGCCGTCCATCTCCGGCATCTGCACATCGAGAAGGATCAGTGAGAAGTCGTCGACGAGCAGGTGCTTGAGCGCCTGCGGGCCAGACGTCGCGCGCACGAGCTCGTGACCGAGTCCGCCCAAGATGGCCTCGAGGGCGAGAAGGTTCTCCTCTCGGTCGTCGACCAGGAGGATCCTTGCGGGTGTTGGAGCTGCCATCAGCCCAGATCCGGAGAGTCCGAGCTGGACACCGATGAGCCGGCCAGCCACTGACGCATCGAGTAGAGCAACCGGTCCAGGTCGACCGGCTTCGTGATGTAGTCCGACGCCCCGGCCGCGAGACTCTTCTCCCGATCGCCGGGCATCGCCTTGGCGGTCAGGAACAAGACCGGGAGCTGCTCACGCCCCGGCATGAGCCGGATCGCAGTCGTGGTCTCGTTTCCATCCATATCCGGCATCATGACGTCCATCAGAACAAGATCGACCTCGGGGTGGGTCTCCAACAGCCGGAGCCCGTCCGCACCATTGTCTGCATAGAGCACGACCGCTCCGTGCATTTCCAACGCGCTGGTCAACGCAAAGACGTTTCGCACGTCGTCGTCGACGACCAGCACCGTCGCATTGGCGAGCGAGGTCGCGTCGTAGTCGGTCGCGATGTCGTCCAGCGAGGTTGAGGCGGAGATGATCGGGCCACGGCCGTAAGGACCCAGGTCTTCGGTGACGACCTGAGAGGGAAGCAGCGGCAGAGCATCGGCGAAGGGGAAGTTCTGCGGGACGTAGAGCGTGAAGGTCGAGCCCACGCCTTCCTCGCTCTCGACGGTGATCGCACCGCCCAGCAACCTGGCGATCTCACGGCTGATCGACAGGCCGAGCCCGGTCCCGCCGTACTTGCGGCTGGTGGTGCCGTCAGCCTGCTGAAACGCCTCGAAGATGTGGCGCAGCTTGTCCGACGCCACGCCGATGCCCGTATCTGTCACGGCGAACGCGATGACGGAGCCGGCTGCCTCATCGAGGGTGGGTACGCCGAAGCGCATGGCTGGGTCCGCGGCGGACACGCTGAGCACCACACTGCCGCTGTCGGTGAACTTGAAGGCGTTGGACAACAAGTTGCGCAGCACCTGACGCAGCCGCTGCTCGTCGGTCATGACGGTCGACGGCAGGTCGGCAGCCAGGTTGACGACGAAGCCGAGCCGCTTCTGCTCTGCAACCGGCAGGAACGTCTGCTCCACCGCGTCGCACAGTGAGCGGACCTCCAGCAGGGCGGTGTGCACGTCCATCTTGCCGGCCTCGACCTTCGACAGGTCGAGGATGTCGTTGATGAGCTCGAGGAGGTCCGAGCCGGCGCGGTGAATCGTGCGCGCGAACTCGATCTGCTTGTCGGTCAGGTTGCTGTCCGGGTTGTCGGAGAGCAGCTTCGCCAGGATCAGGAGGCTGTTGAGCGGCGTCCGCAGCTCGTGGCTCATGTTGGCGAGGAACTCGCTCTTGTATTGGGATGCGAGCTCCAGCTGGAGGGCCTTCTCCTCCAGGCCGAGGCGAGCGAGCTCGATCTCGCGGTTCTTCGTCTCCAGGTCCTGCGACTGCGCGGTGAGCAGCTGCGCCTTCTCCTGCAGCTCTGCGTTGGTTCGCTGCAGCTCGTCGGACTGCACCTGCAGCTCCTGCGTCAGGCGCTGGGACTGCGCGAGCAGCTCCTCGGTGCGGGTGTTGGCAATGATCGTGTTGAGCACGACACCGATCGTCTCGACCAGCTGGTCGATGAAGATCAGATGCTGCTCGCTGTAGGGACGGAACGACGCGAGCTCGATGACGCCGAGCACCTGCTCCTCGAACAGCACCGGCAGAACGACGACGTCCGCAGGCGTGGCCTCACCGAGACCGCCCTTGATGGTGAGGTAGTTGGCCGGCGCGCCGTCGACACGCAGCCGCGACTTCTCGATTGCCGCCTGACCGACAAGTCCCTCGCCGAGCTTGAACTCGCTGTGCTCGCCGCCGTAGCCGTAGGCCGACGTGAGCCGCAGGACCGGGTCCGCGCTGCCGCCGTCCGAGCCGAGCAGGAAGAACGCACCCTGCTGCGCCTGGACGACAGAGGTGATCTCGCTCATCAACATGGCGCACAGCGCCTGCAGGTCTCGCTGCCCCTGCATGCGGCCACCGATGCGGGCGAGGTTGCTCCGCAACCAGTCGGTCTGCGCATTCTTCTCGGTGGTGTCGCGCAGGTTGGCAATCATCTGGTTGATGTTGTCCTTGAGCTCCGCCACCTCGCCCTGAGCCTGGACGGCGATCGACCGGGTCAGGTCACCTCGCGTCACCGCGGTCGAGACCTCAGCGATCGCACGCACCTGTGTCGTCAGGTTGCCGGCCAGCTGGTTGACGTTCTCCGTCAGGTCGCGCCAGGTGCCTGACACGCCGGCGACCTCGGCCTGGCCACCGAGCCGACCTTCCGTGCCGACCTCGCGCGCGACACGCGTCACCTCAGCAGCGAACGACGACAACTGGTCGACCATCGTGTTGACCGTGCTCTTCAGCTCGAGGATCTCACCCTGCGCGTCGACGGTGATCTTCTGCGACAGGTCACCCTGCGCCACCGCCGTCGTCACCTGCGCGATGTTGCGGACCTGGCTGGTCAGGTTGGCCGCCATGAAGTTCACCGAGTCGGTCAGGTCACGCCACGTCCCGGAGACACCGCGCACCCGGGCCTGGCCACCCAGCTCACCTTCAGTGCCGACCTCACGGGCCACCCGGGTGACCTCGTCGGCGAACGACGACAGCTGGTCGACCATCGTGTTCACGGTGTTCTTCAGCTCGAGGATCTCACCCTGTGCGTCGACAGTGATCTTCTGCGACAGGTCACCGTTCGCGACAGCGGTGGCGACCTGGGCGATGTTGCGGACCTGGCCGGTGAGGTTGGCCGCCATGTAGTTCACGTTGTCGGTCAGGTCACGCCACGTGCCCGACACACCCTTCACCTGAGCCTGCCCACCCAGCCGACCCTCGGTGCCGACCTCGCGCGCGACACGCGTCACCTCGTCGGCGAACGACGACAGCTGGTCGACCATCGTGTTGATCGTCTGCGCCAGCGCCGCGACCTCGCCCTTCGCATCGACAGTGATCTTCTGCGACAGGTCACCCTGCGCCACCGCCGTCGTCACCTGGGCGATGTTGCGGACCTGGCTGGTGAGGTTCTGAGCCATCGAGTTGACGTTGTCGGTCAGGTCGCGCCAGGTGCCCGAGACGCCCTTCACCTGCGCCTGCCCGCCGAGCTTGCCCTCGGTGCCGACCTCGCGCGCGACACGCGTCACCTCGTCGGCGAACGACGACAGCTGGTCGACCATCGTGTTGATCGTGGACTTCAGCTCGAGCGTCTCGCCACGCACGTCGACGGACACCTTCTGGGACAGGTCACCACGGGCGACGGCGGTGGTGACCTGGGCGATGTCGCGGACCTGGGCGGTCAGGTTGGACGCCATCGAGTTGACCGAGTCGGTCAGGTCCTTCCAGGTGCCGGCGACACCCTCGACGTTGGCCTGTCCGCCGAGCCTGCCCTCGGTGCCGACTTCGCGGGCCACGCGCGTCACCTCGGCCGCGAACGACGACAGCTGATCGACCATCGTGTTGACCGTGTTCTTCAGCTCCAGAATCTCGCCCTTGACGTCCACCGTGATCTTCTTGGAAAGGTCGCCGGCGGCGACGGCCTTGGTGACGTCAGCGATGTTGCGCACCTGGCTGGTCAGGTTGCCGGCCATGAAGTTCACGCTGTCCGTCAGGTCCTTCCAGGTTCCGGCGACGCCGCGCACATCTGCCTGTCCGCCGAGCTTCCCTTCGGTGCCGACCTCGCGGGCCACGCGCGTTACCTCCGACGCGAACGAGCGC
>JAVEEE010000289.1 GCA_030840615.1 Frankiaceae bacterium
CCACGAGTCGCCCGGCGACGTGCATCGCGCCGCCGACGGGAGGCTGTTCAAGGAGTCCTTCGGGATGGCGTCGGCTCGCGCCGTTCGAGGTCGCACCGAAGCAGACACGGCGTTCGAGCGGGCTCGCAAGACGCTGTTCGAGGAAGGCATCTCGACGGCGCGCATGTATCTCGACGCCGAGCGTCCCGGCGTCGAGGACCTCGTCGACAGGATCGTCGCAGGCCTTCGCAGCGCGTGCTCTTATGCAGGGGCACGCACCCTCCCCGAGTTCCACGAGCGAGCCGTCATCGGCGTACAGAGCGCCGCCGGTTACGCCGAAGGCGCGCCGTTGCACATCTCCTGGTAAGGGTCGCTCGGGAGTCGCTTTGCGGCTCGGGCGCGCTCTCTCGCTCGCTGCGCTCGCTCGCGCCGCCGGCCCTAACGCCGCTACCGCGACCCCCTTCGCTCCGGCGAGGCCGCATCCGTGCGGTCGCTCGGATCGCGCTCCGCGGCTGCGAGGCGCTCTCTCGCTCGCTGCGCTCGCTCGCGCCGCTGCTCGCAAGGCCGCTTCCGCGCGATCGCTCGCTCCGGCGGGTGGGTCTGGCGCTGGTTACGCTTTGGGTATGACGACAGCTGACGACGTTCTCGGCGTAGCGGGGCGGGCTCGGGGGGCGGCGATCGGGCTGGCGTCCATGCCGAGCAGCGGCAAGGACGCCGCGCTGCATGCGATGGCCGATGCGCTCGTGGCGCAGACGGCTGCCGTGTTGAATGCCAACGCCGAGGATCTGTCCCGGGGTCGCGAGGCGGGGATGGCCGAGGGTCTGCTCGATCGGCTGGCGCTCGACGAGCAACGCGTCGCAGCGATGGCCGACGGTCTGCGCCAGGTGGCGTCGTTGCCGGACCCCGTCGGCGCGGTCGTTCGCGGCTCGACGTTGCCCAACGGTCTGCAGCTGCGGCAAGTGCGGGTGCCCCTCGGAGTCGTCGGGATCATCTACGAAGCCCGTCCGAACGTGACCGTCGACGCGGCTGGGCTTTGCGTGAAGAGCGGCAACGCGGTGTTGCTGCGCGGGTCGTCGAGCGCCCGGTCGAGCAATGCGGCGCTCGTCGCGATCCTCGACGAAGCCGGCCGAAAGGCCGGGCTGCCGAACGATGCCATCCAGCTCGTCCCGGGCGTCGACCACGAGTCGACCAAGCACCTCATGCGCGCCCGGGGCCTCGTCGACGTACTCATTCCGCGCGGCGGAGCCGGCCTGATCCGCAGCGTGGTCGAGGAGTCGACGGTGCCCGTCATCGAGACTGGCGTCGGCAACTGCCATGTCTACGTCGACGCCGACGCCGACCTCGACATGGCGGTTGCGATCACGGTGAACGCCAAGGTGCAACGACCGAGTGTCTGCAACGCGGCCGAGACTCTGCTGGTCCATCGCGACGTGGCCGAGGCGTTCCTGCCGCAGGTGTTGTCCGCACTACGCGACAACGGCGTCACGGTGCATGGCGACGCAGTCGTGGCGTCGTACGACGATGCGGTAGTGCCGGTGACGGACGAGGACTGGGTGACCGAGTACAACTCGCTCGACCTCGCGGTCGGCGTCGTCGACTCGGTTGATGACGCGCTCGCGCACATCCGGCGGTGGGGAAGCGGTCACACCGAGGCGATCGTCACGCGGTCCGTGTCGGCGTCGCAGGCGTTCATCCTCGGTTGCGACTCTGCTGCCGTCATGGTCAACGCGTCGACCCGGTTCACCGACGGTGAGCAGTTCGGGTTCGGCGCCGAGATCGGCATCTCCACCCAGAAGCTGCACGCGCGCGGCCCGATGGGTCTGCAGGAGCTCACGAGCACCACCTGGGTCGTCCATGGCGACGGGCACGTCCGCACCTGACCCTCACTCCTTACCCCAGCGGTGTGCCACTGCTGGGCCTATAGCCCCAGCGGTGTGCCACTGCTGGGCCTATAGCCCCAGCGGTGTGCCAACGCTGGGGAGGGGGGCGACTAGAATCGCGTTCTAGTCGCTGCGCCGCGCTGCCGGGAGCCCACATGCCGCTGTTCACCTCGCCTGACGACGTTCGCACCCGGCTGGCCGAGACCGGCTACCTCGCCGACGACGCGATCGCGACCACCGTGTTCCTCGCCGACGCGCTCGGAAAGCCGCTGCTCGTCGAAGGACCGGCCGGCACCGGCAAGACCGAGCTCGCGAAAGCCGTCGCCACCGCGGCTGACGCCGGGCTCGTGCGGCTTCAGTGCTACGAGGGTCTCGATGAGGCCCGGGCGCTCTACGAGTGGAACTACAAAAAGCAGCTCCTGCGCATCCAGGCTGCCGGCGACGGTGACTCGTGGGAGGAGACCCACGACGACATCTTCAGCGAGGAGTTCCTGCTCGCGCGGCCGTTGCTGACGGCGATCCGCCGTGCAGAGCCGACCGTGCTGCTCGTCGACGAGACCGACAAGGCCGACGTCGAGGTCGAGGGCTTGCTGCTCGAAGTGCTCTCCGACTTCCAGGTCACGATCCCCGAGCTTGGCACGATCGAGGCGGTACGACGTCCGTTCGTCGTACTGACGAGCAACGCGACGCGTGAGCT
>JAVEEE010000298.1 GCA_030840615.1 Frankiaceae bacterium
GCCACCTTGCCGGCCAGTCTTCCTGTCATGGCTTGTCGCTCCCGACGATCCACATGGCGAAGAACTGCGCGCCGCCACCGTAGGCATGTCCCAGCGCGCGGCGCGCGCCGTCGACCTGATGCTCGCCGGCCATGCCGCGCACCTGCAGCGCGGCCTCGGCGAATCTGCACATCCCCGACGCACCGATCGGGTTGGAGGACAGCACACCGCCGGACATGTTGACGGGCAGATCACCGTCGAGCGCGGTGGCGCCCTCGTCGACCATCTTCCAGCCGGCGCCCTCTTCGGCGAAGCCGAGATTCTCCATCCACATCGGCTCGTACCAGGAGAACGGCACGTAGATCTCGGCGCAGTCGAAGTCGCGACGCGGGTCGGTGACCCCCGCCTGCGCGTAGACGTCCTTGGCGCAGTCACGGCCGGCATGCGGGTTGACCACGTCACGGCCGGCACCCATCGTCGGTTCGCTGCGGACGGAGGTGCCGTGGATCCAGGCGACCGGGTTGGGTGCGCCGTGCGCGGTGTCCTCGTCGGCGAGGACGACGGCGCAGGCCCCGTCGGACGAGGGGCAGGTCTCGAGGTAGCGGATCGGGTCCCAGAGCATCGGCGACTCGCGGACCTTCTGCTCACTGATGTCGGGCAGCTGAAGGTGCGCGTAGGGGTTGCGCAGCGCGTTGAGTCGGTCCTTGACCGCGACCTTGATGCCGATGTGGTCGGGCGCGTTGGCCCGGCGCATGTAGGCGCGGATGACCGGAGCGAAGTAGCCACCGGCGCCGGTGACGCTGCCACCCGTGAACGGGAGCCGGATCGACAGCGCCCAGGTGGCGTTGGACTCCGACTGCTTCTGGAAGCACACGACGAGCACTCGCTTGTGCGTGCCGCTCGACACCAGATGGCTGGCCATGACCGCCGTCGACCCGCCGACACTTCCGGCGGTGTGCACCCGGATCATCGGCTTGCCCACGGCGCCGAGGGCGTCGGCGAGATAGAGCTCGGGCATCATCACGCCCTCGAACATGTCGGGCGCCTTGCCGATGACGACGGCGTCGATGTCGCTCCACGTCATGCCCGCGTCGTCGAGCGCACGCTTGGCGGCCTCGCGAACCAGCCCGGCGATCGAGACGTCCTGCCGCTTGGCGGCGTATTTCGTCTGGCCGACACCGACGACGGCAACTCGTTGAGTCACGCGGCGTCTCCGCCCTCGAGCACGGCAACCAGGTTCTGTTGCAGACAAGGCCCGCTGGTCGCGTGCGCGACGGCCCGTCGCGCCTTTCCGCCGGCGACGCCGGCCGCGGCAGCCGCGAGTTGCGCCAGCCCGCCGACCATCACCGGTCCGGCGGCGGAGTAGACCGGCTGATCGACGAGGCTGAGGGCCGCGCGCAGCACCAGCTCCTGGTGGGGATAGGGGACGTGCAGCCAAGCGGCGTCGACACCGGTCGCCCCGGCCTTCGCTGCCGCGGCTGTGGTCGACGCCGACGTCGTGAGGTCGCGCACACCCAGTGCGGGTGGCTCGATGCGGTGGTCGATGCCGCGGATCCAGGCCGGCGTCTTCGTCAGCTCGCGGGCCCGGTCGCCGACGGCCAGCACGACGGCGACGGCACCGTCGGCCACGACCGTCGGCGGCACCTCGTGCCCCGCGCCCAATAGTTGGGGGTAGCGGCCGCTGTCCTTCATGGCCTGCGCCTGCAGGCCGGCGAGGCCGCGCGCATCCGGCCACAACGGCGCCACCGCATACGGGTCGAGCTGCAACGCGAGCGTGCGGTCCAGCTCGCCGCGCGACGGGCGGGCGAACGCGTAAACCAGCGCAGTGTCTATGCCCTCTTCCTGAAGCACGTTGACCGCCTCGTAGAGCGCGAAGGCGCCGTCCATCTCCACGTGCGACTCCCGTATAGGAGGCCATGCGCCGACGGCATCGAGCGCACCGACGAAGGCGAACGGGAATCCCTGGAGGTAGTCGCTCGAGCCGGACACCGTGAACCCGATGTCCTGCTGGGTCATTCCCACGTTGCCGAGCGCCTCCTGGATGACCGGAAGCAACATCTCGACCTCGTTGCGCGCCGGCTCGCTCGGCGTCTCGAACGACGCCCACGACACGATCGCCACGTCGCGCCTCATACGTAGTCCTTGTAGTCGTCGTACGGCGCATCCGGCTCGCCGGTCGGGCGGTAGTAGCGGATGTTGCCGAGGTTGGGCTGGCGCTCCGACTCGTCAACCCACACCGGCTCGACCCGCATGCCGAGGCGCACCTCGGCCGGGTCGCATTCCTGGATGAGGAACATCGACGTGATGTCGGCGCCGTCGAGGCGGATCCACGCGGTGACGTAGGGCGGGGTCAGCCCGGGGCTCGGCACGTTGGTGACACAGAAGGTGGTCACGGTCCCCTTGCCGTCGAGCACGATCTCCTCGTCGGTGGCGACGCCACACATCGAGCACGCGCCCCGCGGTGGCATGTAGACCTTCAGGCAGCGCGGGCAACGCTGTCCGACGATCTGGCCATGTTCGAGCGACCGGAGAAAGCGCGAGGAGGCGACTCCCGGCGTATAGCTGTAGTCGAGCCGGATCGGTGTCTCGACCATCGTCACCGGTTCGGTCACGCCAGGTCACCTTCGAGCTCGAAGCAGAGCAGGTCGCGGATCGAGCCGACCCGCCCGTCCGCCCACCGCGCACGCACCCGCATCCCGGTGTGCATCTGCGCCTCGTCGCCGGCGTCCACGGCGGCGAGCATGCCGGTGTCTGCGCCGTCGAGCCGGACCAGGGCCCACGCGAACGGGCGGTCGAGGGGCTGACCGGCCACCGGGGTGGCGTTCCACGACCAGGTCGTGACGACGCCGGCGTCCCCGACGTCGACCAGTTCGTGAAGGTCGTCGCTGGTGACGGGGTCGTATTCGACCGGCGGCACGATGACACGGCCGTCGATTGCCCTTATCCCCTTGATCTGCTTGTCCCGCAGTCCGGTGAGGAAGGCGCCGATGATCGGGCCGGTGGATCGTGTGTAGGTGTATTCGATCGCGTGCTCCGCGACCAGCACCTCCGGAACAGCCGTCATGCCGTGCTCTCGGAAGCTGCCACGGGGACGAAGCGAACCGTCATCTCCTTGATGCCGTTGATGAAGTTGGATCGGAGCCGGCGCGGTTCGGCGACGAGCTCGACTCGGTCGACCTGCTGTATGAGCGATCGGAACAGGCACTCGATCTCGAGCTTGGCGAGGTGGCGGCCGAGACAGAAGTGCGGGCCCCCGCCGCCGAAACCGACGTGTGGGTTGGGTTCGCGGCTGATGTCGAAGACGTCCGGGTCGGTGAAGACGCTCTCGTCGCGGTTTGCCGACGAGTAGTAGATGACGACCTTCTCGCCCTTCTTGATCGGCACCCCACCGATCTCGACGTCCTGGGTGGGCGTACGCCGGAACAGGTTGACCGGACTCACCCAGCGGACGATCTCGTCGGCCGCGGTCGGCAACAACGAAGGATCCCCGCGGAGCTTGTCCCACTGATCGGGGTACTGCGTCAGGGCATACATGCCGCCGGAGATCGCGTTGCGGGTCGTCTCGTTGCCGGCCACCGCCAGCAGCATGAAGAACAGGTCGAACTCCAGCTCGTTGAGCACGTTGCCGGCCTCGTCCGGACTGATGAGCTTCGAGACGATGTCATCGCTGAGCTGCTTGCGCTTCTCGGCCGCGAGTGCGTTGGCGTAGGCCCACATCTCCTGTGCGGCGTCGAACCGCTGCTGCTCCGTCACGCCGTACTCGGGGTCATTGCCGCCGACCATGCGGTTGGACCAGTCGAAGACCTTGTGCCGGTCGTCGATCGGCACGCCCATCAGCTCGGCGATGACGATGAGCGGCAGCTCCGCGGCGCAGAGGGTGACGAAGTCGCCCTCTGCCTTGGCCAGCGCCTGCGCGACGATGTCGTCGCAGGTCTCCTGGATGCGCTCCTCGAGGCGGGCGATCATTCGCGGCGTGAAACCGCGGTTGACCAGCTGGCGGGTGCGCGTGTGCTCCGGCGGGTCCTGGTTGAGCATGAACATCCGCTGCTGGTCGATCTGCTCCTGCGCGTACTCGTCGATCATCGCGGTCTTCTCGAACGACGAGAAGAGTTCCGGGTTGCGGGACACGTAGACGACGTCGGCGTGGCGGGTGATCGCCCAGTAGCCGCTCTCGAGCTGCGGGTCGCTGTGCCGGAACACGGGCGCCTCGGCCCGCAGCTGCTTGAGCTTGTCGTGCGGCACCCCGCCCGCGGCGTACTGGTCCAGGTCGTAGACGTCGACGTCGATGTCGGTCACCGCGAATCGACCACCTCTCGGCGTCACACGCCCGGAGATACAAACGAGAACGTGTTCTAATCTGGCCCGAAACTGACGGGTCGTCAACAGCCCTGGCACCCCAAATTAGAATGTGTTCTACTTTTCCGCATGGCTGAAGCGGTGATCGTCGAAGCGGTCCGAACCCCCATCGGCAAGCGCAACGGCTGGCTGGCCGGACTGCACCCGGCCCTCGCCCTCGGGCACGTGCAGCGCGAGGTGATCGCGCGGGCCGGGGTCGACCCGGCCGCCGTGGAGCAGGTGGTCGGCGGCTGCGTCACCCAGGGCGGCGAGCAGGCCGGCAGCATCGCCCGCTACGCATGGCTGTCGGCCGGTCTCCCGGCCGGCACCGGCGTGACGACGATCGACTGCCAATGCGGCTCGGCCCAGCAGGCCAACCACTTCATCGCCGGGCTCATCGCGGCCGATGCGATCGACGTCGGCGTTGCCTGCGGCGTCGAGATGATGTCGCGGGTCGGGCTCGGCGCGGCCGTCTACGGCGGCCCCGGCGTACCGCGGCCGGAGGGCTGGGACCTCGACCTGCCCGACCAGTTCACCGGCGCCGACCGCATCGCCAAGGACTTCGACATCTCCCGCGAGGATCTCGACGCCTTCGGCCTGCTCTCGCAGCAGAAGGCGGCAGTCGCCTGGGCAGAGGAGCGCTTCAAGGCGCAGATCGCGCCGATCGAAGCGCCCGTGCTCGGTGAAGACGGCCAGCCCACGGGCGAGACCAAGCTGGTCGACCGCGACCAGGGTCTGCGCGAGACATCGATGGAGAAGCTGGCAGCACTCAAGCCGGTGCTCGAGGGCGGCTTCCACACCGCCGGCACGTCGTCACAGATCTCCGACGGCGCGGCCGCGGTGATGCTGGTCTCTCGCGCCAAGGCCGACGCGCTCGGTCTCAAGCCGCGGGCACGGATCGTGTCGCAGGCGCTCGTCGGCGACGAGCCCTACTACCACCTCAACGGCCCGGTCGCCGCGACGCAGCGGGTGCTCGACCGCGCGGGCATGTCGATCGGTGACATCGACCTGTTCGAGGTCAACGAGGCCTTCGCGGCCGTCGTCGTCAACTGGGCGCGGCAGCACAAGGTCGACATCGACAAGGTCAACGTCAACGGCGGCGCGATCGCGTTGGGTCACCCGGTCGGCTCGACCGGGAGTCGGCTGATCACGACCGCGCTGCACGAGCTGGAACGCACCGGCGGCACGACAGCACTCATCTCGATGTGCGCCGGCGGCGCGCTCGCCACCGGCACGATCATCGAAAGGCTGTAGCGGTGTCGCACCTCGAGACCGAGCTTCGCGGTCACGTCCTCGTCCTGACGATGAACCGACCCGAGGCGAAGAACGCGCTCTCTCCGGAGATGCTGGTGGGCTTGGCCGATGCGTGGGACCGCATCGACGCCGACCCTGAGATCCGGGTCGCGGTGCTCACCGGCGCGGGTGGCGTCTTCTGCGCGGGCGCCGACCTCAAGGCGATGAACGACTCGCAGAACGGCTCCGATGCGGCGAAGCGGATGCGTGAGGACGCCGGCATCGCCTGGAAAGCGCTGCTGCGCCACCACCAGCTGACCAAACCGTTGATTGCGGCCGTCGAGGGCTACGCCGTGGCGGGTGGCACCGAGATCCTGCAGGCGACCGACATCCGCGTCGCCGGCGAGGGCGCGATTTTCGGAGTGGTGGAAGCGACGCGCGCGCTGTTCCCCCTCGGTGGGTCGACCGTGCGGCTACGTCGACAGATCGCCTACACAAAGGCGATGGAGCTGCTGCTGACCGGTGACACGATCAGCGCAACGGAAGCAGAGCGCATCGGCCTCATCGGCCGAGTCGTGCCCGACGGCACGGCACTCGACGCAGCGCTTGCCGTCGCCGACCGCATCGCCCGCAACGGCCCGCTCGCGGTCCAGGCCATCAAGCGTTCGGTGCAGGCAACTGAGGGGCTTCCGGAGCAGGAGGCGCTGAAGGTCGAGCTCGAGATCGGGCTGCCGGTTTTCGGCACCGCCGATGCCAAGGAAGGGACCCGCGCCTTCAAGGAGAAGCGCGAGCCGCGCTACGAGGGTCGCTGAGCGACCGACACCCAGAGTTCGGGAGGATCCGGCGACCGCACGTCGAAGGTCCCGGCCATGTCGCGAATCGGGCGCGCTCTCGTCGTCCTGCAGGCCCTGGCACTCGCTGCTGGTGGCGCGACCGCCGCACGGGCCGGAGCCGGACCGCTCGCAGGACCCGGTGGCGCACCCCCGGCCGGCGCGATCTCCCGCAACGTGCAGTTCGTCACCAACCTGCCCGAGGCCGCCTCGGCGATCTCGATCAACTTCATCGGCGACACGATGTTCGTCAGCAGCGTCAAGGGCCTGCTCTCCTACGACGTGAGCGACCCGGCAAACCCGCAGCTGCTGGGTGCGCTGCCCTACTACATCTGGGAGAACGAAGACGTCGACGTCGACACGAAGAGGCACCTCCTCTTCGTGTCACGGGACCCGCGTGGCTTCACGTCGCCGGCGACCACCGCCTTCCCCGACGGCGCGGTTGAGGTCTACGACGTCTCCGACCCGCACGTGTTCCGGCCGGTGTCCGTGACCACGTTGCCGACCGGGCATACGACGACGTGCGTGGCGCAGTGCAAGTGGACCTGGACGGGCGGCCCGGCCACGAGTGACATCGACAAGCGCGACTGGGGATTCGGCCGGCCGATCTTCGCCATCGACATGCACGACCCCGCGCACCCGGTGCGCTGCGCGAAGCCCATCGACACCGGCCGCAGCGACGGCAAGACCAGCTATGCGCACGACGTGCAGGTCGACGCACGTGGCATCGCCTGGGTCTCCGGTGACGGCGGTGTGCGCGGCTACTGGGTCAGCGGCACGCACCGGGATCCGGTGGACGGCAAACGCAAGAAGGCAACCGGCTGCTCGCCGGTGCCCTACGCCGGCGGCGGCACCGTGCTGGGTCGCTACGCCACCCGTGCAGGTCTCATGCACAACGCCTGGCGTGACGTCGGCGCGCGGCTCGACGGAACCCGCGGCAACGTCCTCTACGCGACCGAAGAGGTCACCGGCGCGTCATCGTGCGCCGGCTTCGGCCGGTTCGCGCTCTACGACCTGCGCGGGTCCTACGGCGGCGCCGGATGGCGCAACATCAAGCACACGCACTACCGGCTGCGCCAGCTGTCGACGTGGACGCCGGAGAAGCAGCCCGGCAGCAGCGGCTGCGACTCGGCCCACTACTTCACCGACCGGGGCGACCAGCTGGTCGCCGGCGCCTACTACACGCAAGGCACCCGGTTCCTCGACCTGTCCGATCCCCGGCACCCCCGCCAGGTCGGCTACTACCGCCCGGACGACGCCAACACGTGGGCGGCCTACTGGCACGAGGGCTTCGTGTTCATCGCAGATCTCACTCGAGGCGTCGACGTCATCCGCCTGACCGGTGCGGCTGCCAAGGGCGGCGCGTCAGCGCCCGCCATCACCGCCCCCGCACTGCCGGCGGGGCGCCAGCTGTCCGTCGTCGCCCGGCCTCAACGGCACTGGCACTGGATGTGCATCTCGCCGTAGCCGAGTGCGATGCTGTGGCCAGCACAGACGCGCGGCCGGCGCAGCCCGACGCCGTCACCCTCTTCGGATAGCGAGCCCTGCGCGACATGACCCGTCGACTCCTCGCGGCCAGCCTCGCCGCCGCGGCCATCACCACCGCTTGCAGCGGCTCGAGCTCGCCCGCCCCCGGCTCGCCCAGCCCGACAGCGTCGCCGGGCCCGTCCACGCTTGCGGTCGGCAAGAGCGACCTGGCACTGACCGCCGGCACCTACCGATCGCCGGAAGGTTTCCTGCCGCCGCTGCTCCTCGACCTGCCCGCCGGCTGGACGAGCGTGCACCGAGCCGCCGACGCCTTCGACATCGGTCGAGCGGCGGCGGCCGGCGATGCACCGGACGTCGCCGTCATCTTCATGACACCCGCCGAGGACACCGCCGCGGCCGCGATCGCCGCCGTGCGAGGCCGCGTCACCGGCACCGTTCGTTCGGTCGGCGGGACTGTCGGAGGGCGGCCGGCGCAAGGGTTGGACATCTCCGGCGGCAAGGGCGAGCTCGCGAGCAGCACCGCCGGCGCGATCAGCATCGATGCGGGCCCCGGCCAACGCGAACGGGTGCTGGCCGTCGACGCCGCCGGCCGACCCTTGCTCGTCATCGTGCTGGTCCCGGACGCGAAGCGGTGGGCGGCCGTGCTGCCCGACGCCGTCCGGCTGTTCAGCGGCCTGCGATTCGCCTGAGAACGGCGGCGACATGGGCAAGGTCTTCGACGGCATCGACGGCGCGCTCGCGGCCTGGCTGGTCGGTCAACCGCTGTGGTTCGTCGCCACTGCGCCACTCGCCGCCGACGGCCGGGTCAACCTCTCACCACGCGGCCACGACAGCTTCTCCGTGCTCGACCCGCACCGCGTCGCCTGGGTCGACTTCACCGGCAGCGGGATCGAGACGATCGCCCACCTGCGCGAGAACGGGCGCATCTGCCTGATGTTCTGCTCCTTCGACCATCGGCCGCGAATCGTGCGACTGCACGGGCATGGCACGGTCTCACTGCCCGGCGACCCGACGTACGACGACGTTGTCGGCCGCCATCCCGAGCATCCCAGCACCCGCGCCGTGGTGGTCGTCGACGTGGACCGTGTCAGTGACTCCT